>NZ_RCVZ01000013.1 GCF_003668575.1 Falsibacillus albus
CACGACGGGCATCAGATCCGCTTTCTGATTCCCTTCAACTCGATTTTTCTCTGCGACGGGCATCAGATTCACTTTCTGATTCCCTTCAACTCGATTTTTCTCCACGACGGGCACCTGGTTCCCTTTCTGATTCCCTTCAGCTCGATTTTTCTCCGCGACAGGCATCAGATCCGCTTTCTGATTCCCTTCAACTCGATTTTTCTCCGCGACGGGCACCAGGTTCAAAATTTCGATTATTTTCGCCACAATATTCCCTTAAAGTGAAACTTAATGTATAGGTAAATCGTCTAATTTAAAGACTCTAAAAAAGAGGGGTAACTAGATTGGTAGATTCCAGACATGACAGAAAAAGAAAACAGCGAAAAAAGAGACGATGGCTAAAAAGAATTTTATTCATACTCACGATAATCTTTCTCGCGATTGTTGGGTATGGTGTGTATGTATACTATAATGCCATGCAGGCCATCAACGAGTCACAGGTTGATTTAAAAAGACAAGGGAACAAATCAGAATTTCGGGAGAAAGCCGTTGATACGGCACAAGATCCGATTTCCATTTTGCTTTTGGGAGTTGAAACATATTCCACGAATGGCAGAGACGGCAGAGCGGATACCGAAATCTTAGTGACGATGGATCCAAAGAAGAAGAAAATGACAATGGTCACCATTCCGCGCGATTCAAGAGTGAACATTGAACATGCAGGTGAATGGACCGGGGTTCATAAGATCAATTCCGCTTATACATACGGATCATTAACGCATTATGGAGAAGACAAACTCCAGATCGAAACCGTAGAAAAGCTTTTGAATGTGCCGATTGATAAATTTGTTTCCGTCGGATTTGATGGATTCAGAGACATTGTTGATACACTTGGCGGAGTGGATATCGATATTAAAAAAGGGTTCTGGGAAAGGAATATTTATGATAATGATAAGAAAATTTATTTCAAAGCAGGACAAGCCCATTTGGATGGGGAAGAAGCACTCGCCTTTGTTCGGATGAGAAAGAGGGCGGTCAACGTCTCCTACTCTAGGGAGGAAAGACAAAGACAATTCTTAAAAGCCGCCGGCGGTCAAGTCCTCTCTGCAGGAAGTCTTTTTAAAGTTGGTGAAATCTCGGACATTCTAGGGAAACATGTAGATACCAACTTGAATGCGAAGGAAATCTATGACTTAGAAAAGCAATTCTCGTCAATGAAGGAATCCTCCATCACCACCTTGACCATTGATGGACAAAATCAACGGATCGGCAAAACCGATTATTTTATTCCAGAAATGAAAAGCTTACAAGATGTCAGCGATCGTCTCCGTGAATCATTAGGATTGGATCCTGCAGCCGATTTTGAAACGAATGCCGATATCCCTGAATAGTCGTGAAGCAGCAACCACCTAGGTTCACCAAGGTGATGCTGCTTCTTTTGTTGTTTAACACTAGCGGACACGCTGCTGGAGTATGGTTGATTCCTTAAATCATCCCCATGCGTTTACCGTATTCGATCAGACTCTCATAGGGATCGATTCCTTCTAATTGTAAAACCACGCAAAAAGCAGGCTCTGTTTTCACTCCTTGTTTCTTCAAGGCGATTACTTTTTCTCGACTCCCTGGAAACTGATGCAATATCGAGTTTTCAATGATCATATGGAGATAAGCATATTGTTCTTTTACAGGCTGGGGTTGGGCAAACAATTCGAATTCGAAACCATCGAAATTAAAATTGGCTTTAACGACCGGGCGTTCCCTGATCACCAGCTTTTTTACAATATAGCTTTCTTTGCCCCCGTACAATTCATTTACCTTTTTCTCAAACTCCTGTAAATCGTGAACCTCCATAATTATATCCAAATCAGAACCGGCTACATCAATTCCAATCGGAAGTGTTCCGCAAAGTGTGGGGTGATACTCCCGCAAGCTTTCCATGATCCCTAAATTTGTAATCGCCTTGTACGCCTGATTTTGTTTTTCATTTCCCGCTCGCAAGTAATTTATATTTTCGAACATAAAAGGTCTCCTGAAATTATTATTCATGCTTGCTTCTTCATCCAGTCAGTGATGGTATCCTCGCCCACCAGAAAGAGCGATGCAGCATATCTCTTCCAACTATTTAATTATTCTTCATAAATCCTTTATTTCCCTTTCTCCAAAAAAACACTCAATCTATACACTGAGTTTACTAATCTTTAACATTCACCTGTTAGGATGGGGTCAACAGCGAAAGAGGAGGTAGGATACATGAATGTGCGTGCAGTATTTATTGATATGGATGGTACATTGTTAAAAGCCTCAAACGAAATTTCCCAAAGAAATATCGAAGCCATTAATAGGCTCGTTGAACAGGGGGTCCAGGTGTTTCTAGCCACTGGCAGACACTATGAAGTGACCGCTCCCTACCATAAACAAATCGGATTGCGGACGCCGATGATCTGTTTGAATGGCGCCTCGATTCACGATGCAGAGACAGGAAAAGCTACGCAAATGAAAACGGTCCGATTGGACGATGAGCGATTTCATCATCTGACAGCTGAACATCCTTGCAACGTGATTGTTCATACTTCGGATGGGCTTTATTGTAAGGAAACGAATGAAGAAATAGATTACTGGACAAAAGTCGGAAAAATTCCGCCGCGGTATATTGGAGATTTAAGAAAGGCAGCCTATCAAGATGTTTTGAAATATAGTGTTCGAACAGGTACACCAAGTCTTGAATTATCCGCTATGTTTCATCAGGAAGCTGAAGTGATCGATTGGAATGACGGATTTGAAATATTGGCTCCGAAGGTTTCCAAATGGTCTGCGATCAAAAGCTTGCTTGAGGAACATGGAATTAGTCCAAAGGAAGCGGCAGCGATTGGCGACGGGCCAAATGATATCGAAATGCTGCGCAACATCGGCACTGGTGTCGCCATGGGGAACGCCGGCGATCAGGTGAAGGCAGTCGCTGATTTTATTACAGGGCACCACGAAAATGATGGGTTGGCAGAGTTTATCGAACGTTATTTGATTAAATCATATGAACCATTTGCGATTTAACATTTTATTCGCACACAAAAAAGCTTGGGAAATTTCTCAAGCTTTTTTGTCTGCCATAAGTTAATTTAATGGACCCGATACATCAATACATTTTCCACTATACGCATTCATTTTGACTGTAGGCTCTTCCCCTTTAAAAAACAATGTAACCCTTAGTTCTCTTTGATTGGTCAATTGATTTAGTAAACCATTCTTCTTTTCAATCCGTGTATCCACCCTTTGGAGGTCGTTTAAAGTATTGTTAATGGGCTTTATCCCGATTCGTTTTGGGGGTTATTCACACAGACAATCGCTTGTTTTACTGCTCCCCCCGTTGTCATTACTGGTTTTTGATATTCAAAAGCAAAGAAAAAAATAAGTAAAATGACCATTCCTAAAATAACTTTTTTGATTGATATTCGCTCCAATCAATATCAAATGAAGAAATATTTACAAGTCACCACTGTATCCCTATTCACACCCACTGGCTCTCACAAAATGATTTTTTCTATTATCATCCGTACACATTCTTCTGTCGATGCCTTGGTTGTATCGACTTTCAAGTCATAGTGCATACCCTCATGAACGATAGTGGCTTGTGATGCGGCCATTCCTTCATTGCGGTCTCCGCGTTCGCGTTCACGGGCGGATGCCACGACGGGATCACAGTAGACACCGACCCACAGTACCTGCAGCCCTTCCAAGTTGGCTTTCCAGCGGTTGCAGCTTTCGACTCCTCTAAGGAAGACATCGTCAACAATGACACTGGCCCCCCTTCTGGCCATCTCACCGATTCCTTGCATCCATGCAGTTTCCAATGTGCGAAATTCTGTTCCTGGACTAACTGATCCATCTTCGCCGAATTGTATGCCGCTGTTTGATGAAAACATTGCATCAGGCATCGCGTCTACCAAATCGTCGATGCTGAACCTTAGCCATGGCGTTGGCAATGTATTTTGAAGACATTTTGCGAGCGTCGTTTTCCCAGAGCTTGATCCGCCATTGAGAATAATGATGTCCGCCATACGATTTCCCTCTCTTTCGTACAAATGAAAATTTTTCCTTATTTATACAAATTATTTCAAATTTTCTTAACTATTGTCAATGTGATATTGATGCAGCATAAACCAAATAGGAATTTGTCATTCTATGATAAAATCAATGAAGAGTTGTGAAGGAATGTACAAGGATTAGAGCTTTAAGGAGAGAAAGCAGTTGGAATCGTACCTCATAGATTTATTGAAGGCGTTGGATGATTATGCAATTGTGTTCAGCGTGATATTGAATATTATGATTAGCGTATTAGGTGTTGTACCAAGTTTTTTCATCACTGCCGCCAATATCAAGCTCTTTGGTTTTGAAAATGGATTGATCATTTCCATTTTAGGAGAAGCACTTGGGGCAATCGTCAGCTTTTATTTGTATCGAAAAGGCATGAAGAAACTTTTGGATACTCCAAAAATAAAAAACAAATATATAACCGAATTAACGAAATCAAAAGGCATCAAAGCATTTTTTATGATTATTGCCCTCAGAATATTTCCATTTATTCCATCGGGTCTTGTTACATTGGCTGGTGCAATTAGCAAGGTAGGCATGATGAACTTTTCTGCTGCCAGCACAATCGGAAAAATACCTGCCCTTGTGATAGAAGCCTATTCTATTCAGCAAGTACTGGTCTGGAATTGGAAGGGAAAAGTAATTCTATGTTTATTTTCTATTTTAATAGTATGGATTGCATTTAGAAAAAACAGAAAAAAATAAATCATCCTTTTTTTCCCGCACGGCAACCCGCCGAAAGGCATTCAGACTCTCTATTTGCCTTCCATGGGTAGTACGATCAATGTGGATGTTTTATAATATTAAAAAGGAGGTGAGATAAATGGAGAAGCAAATTATCGGGATGTTAGTCGAACTCCAAACCAAAATGGATGAGTTTGGAAATAAGCTTAGTGAAACTCAGGCTGATGTAAAGAAATTGAGCCATGATCTATCAAATACACAAAAAGATGTCAAACATATTAAGCAAACAGTCAATAGGATTGAAGCATCACAAACAGATGATGTCATAGCCATGTTAAAAGTGAGCAAACAAAACGCTGAAACCGATTTTCATTATTTGAACACCAGAATAACCAATATCGACAAACGAGTATTCAACCTCGAAAATCGAGCTGGAAGTTGATCGTCAGCAGATAACAACATTGACGGTGACGAACTTCTATCTATGCTTTTCCCCTCTCAACATGACCAACACTTATTCTCCGCTTTTACGTCGTTTTAAGTTTTTCCTAGTTCTTTGTGAAATGCATTTCAAATTTTTTTATGTTTCCAAACGAACATAAAAAATTGGTTCGCCATCTTCATTAAGTCCAATTAAATTTGCTTTTCCATATGTCCAAATGACATACCAATAAGACCCTCCATTTTGCTTTAAAATTTTGGCTTTAAACGTTGTTCCTTCCTCCTTTTTTTAATTGGACCTTTTTAATTCTCGGGTCATTTATTTGACCAAAAAGCACTTCATTTTTTTGTCCTTTATGCGTAAATCCAAATGATAATTTTCCAGTGTTATTTTCCGAAACATCACTTACCATCTTCCATTGGTTATTCACTTTGCTGTATTCTGCCGCGCTAATCTTATAGTTTTTATCAGATAGATATAAAACAATATCTTCGTCGTTAACCTTCAAAACCTTAATGATTTCACTTTTCGAATGATGTCTTTTGAATGTATCTTGTAAGCTTTTTGTATGGCTGCAGCCAGCTAGTAAACACAGTAAGCTAACTAGTAAGCACAATTTTTTGTACTGCCTTGCTACGTTCCCGTATCCTCCTTTACAAACCAAAGAGGTGCAGCATGCACCTCTTTGGTTTAAGTTAACACTGGCAAATCATCAAATGGTTGCCATCAGGATCCTTGAAGTTGAACCAATGGTTATGTTCGATTTCAGTTGTCAGTTCTACATTTTTACTTTTCATATACTCATATGCTTGTTCAATGTTGTTCGTATTCAAATGAAACGGCGGGGCTTTGAATATATGGTCCTCTGAATAAATCTTGCTGTCCAATACGATTCCCGTCCCGTTCATGGGGACGATATATAAATGACCGAATAAGATTTCACCATCTGCTGGCAAACCTAATATGTCACAATACCAATTGCGGGCTTCTTCAATGTTGCTCACAGGAATAAACACAGTACCGATTTGATTTAGAATAGGGTTCATGGTTACCTCCAAATTTTTCTATATACTTTTATTCGATATACAGTAAAAAATCCCCTTCTTGTGGAACTATCCACTTTTGTGTCCAAAAAATAACGGTTCTTTTCGTAAGATTGTTGCTAATTATCAAGGTTGTGCAAGGTGGATTTCCGCGGAAGGATGCTCGCTTTCCAGGGGACCTCACACGAAGTGAGGTCGTTCGATGTTGGTACAGGACGTGCCAGACTTAATCGTACATCCGCCTTACCTCTCCTCGCTCCGCTGCGGGGTCTCCCCTGTCCCGCTTCCCCCCCCCCTGGAGTCTCGCACCTTCCGCTCCAATCAACACAATAAGATGAAAATCAGACAAGCAAATTAAAAATCTTTACCTTTTTAAAACATATATCTAAACAAAATAGCCATTCGTCAGTTTATTCATGAATATTCAGCAATTTGATTAATTTAATGATTTTTTCATCGTCACCTGGATCAACATACACTAGTTTCGTATTTTTAATAATATCTGTGTAGAACTCTTTGCCTGCAGGGTATTTGCCATCCCAACGTAAAGGAACGTTGTATACATTTATTGTCCCATCTCCATTGCCGCTATATGTCACTGAACCATCGACCAGACGGGAACCGGCTAACTGGATGACATCTTCCGGGTAGACAGCACTTGTTTCATCATCCGGGTTGAGTGGCTTCCCCGCTTTCATATGCCAAACATTCAATTCATCGAGCTCTTGATTGGGTCCTAGCTGCAGCCATACACGGGCGTATTCAATTTGCGCGGCGGAATATTGTGATAGCGTATTTGTCTTTTCTTTCTTTCCTGAATTTGAGTCACTATTTTCATAATCTTGTATTAAGGTCACAGAGAAATCACGATCAGTTGATACCCAATTGATCGAATCGATATGTATCTTAGGGTTGATTTTAGGGAGTTCATCCATGATTTGTTTAGCCGTTTCCGAAATGGCTTCCGTTTCTTTATAAACCTTTTTATAACCATTTCGAAACATATTATCGATTTCTTGGCTATACTCTTTCGTTTCCGGGAGAATGTTTACTGTATAGTTTGTCCTTCCCGTGTCTTCATTTTCCCAAGAGTCCGTTTGATAATGAGTGTTTTCAATCTGGTAATTTTCATTCAAATATTCCTCTATGTCAAAGTCTTCTGTCCGATTCTGCTTTCCTTTTTCAGTCTTGGTATCACTTTCGGATGATTGGTTTTCTGCATCATTTTCTTCTGTGCTGTCTGTCATGGAGGCGCCAGAAGCATCGGGTTGTTCAACACGTTCATCAGGGGGCTTCGAACAAGCTCCCAGCAATATGATTAAGATTGCTAGTATACTAACATTTGAAATTTTTCTCATGATCTACACTACCTTCTATATATACTTTTGTGCCTAGGATGCAGGAATAAGATATTACCAATTATTTCAAAGTGAGGTGAGTTTCTCAAGAGAAACATCAAAAACAAAAGACCTTTTCGTGAAGGTTGCTGGTAATTTTCAAAGTTTGTGGAAGGTTTATCTCTTATGCAGGATGCCCGGCTTCCGCCTGCGATTATGAAAATTCAGTTCTTCATTAAGGGCAGATTAGTTGAAGAAGGATTTTCTTTTCCTTGTGAAGAAATCATCATGGTGGAAGAGTAGAATTTATCGTGAATATGAAAGGTGTGATGTCATATGAAAAATTCAAAATACTACATAGAGGTATATTACATTTGAGTGGCGTATCATTCCTCTATAAACTACGGACACTTAATAGAAGGGGTATAATTTGATACAAGTATTCATTGGTAAAAATAAAACATCATTAGAACTAAAAGAATATCATAAATTCGATTGGCTAAATGAAGTAGAAGTATTTTCGATTTTTAATCAACAAGATTCAGGAAACATCAGTTTTGGAATACAAGAGAATAATGAACGATATTTCGTAAAGTATGCTGGTGCAAGAAACCTCGAATATACGGGTGAGATACAAGCAGCGATTCAACGCTTAAAAGAAGCAGAAGAAGTCTATCGACATATTGCTCACCCACACCTGACTCCTTTCTTAACGGCATTTCAGACAGAGCGAGGTTATGGATTGAAATTTAAATGGGTGGATGGAGAATGTATGCATAATCACTGGGATTTTACTCCTTTTGAAAAGTATAATTCACCTGATTCCCCGTTTGTTAAACTGAGAAATTTACCTTTACAAGAACGTATTTCTTTATTGACTCAAATATATGAATTTGCCACATTCGTTGAAGCCAAAGGATATGTTATGGTTGATTTTTATGATGGTAGCATACTATACGATTTTAATAATGGTGAACTACACATTTGCGATATAGATTTTTTTAGAAAAGGACCTCTTTTTAATGATATTGGTGAGGATTTTTGGGGTTCGAGTCGCTATAAAGCACCAGAAGAATATCAATTGAATGCTGCAATCACCAGTGCTACTAATGTATATACTTTAGCAGGATTAGCCTTTGCTTTTATTGGCGGAAGAAGTGATAAAAGCTTCGAAAAGTGGGAAGCATCAAGAATTCTTTATAACATATGTATCAAAGCATTGGAAAATAATCCTTCAAATCGGTTTAATACAATTAGTTCGTTTTATCATAAATGGAAAGAATCACTTTCATTATAAATAGCACGAAGCGAAAAAGAGTTGCTCAATTTTCATTGAGACAACTCTTTTTTTAATGAGAAGAAGAAAAAATTGAGTGCCAAGAAAAGTTTGTGAAGCATTGTACTTTAGCTAACAGGTGAGTTAATTGAATAAGAGCAGCACATTTAATAACAAAAGTTTGGGAACTCCCAAGCTTTTGTGGTGTGTTAATTGTAATGTTAATTCCCTTGTTATTTAGGCTGCGAATTTAAGTTTTCTCCACGTTATCGGAACTACTTACTTTTAGAAGAAGATGCCAAATCGCTGCTTTTGATCCGCCATATCATATGGTCGTATCCTTCGCCCCAATAATCCTTTAACCAATAAGCAGGTTCGCCAAATTTCTTTTTCCAGATCTTCTGTGCCCGGGCATATCCACTATCCAAGCATAGCTCTTCGATGCCTTTATTTTGTAAAGCATGATACATGGCGTTCAATAGCAGGTTCCCCACACCCATTCGCTGAAAGTCGGGATGAACAAATACGGTTCCCAATTCCATCAGCTCTTTGAAGGAATTGTTGGTGCACGTGCAAATGAGATCACTTGAAGGACCATATTCAATGGAACCAATGATTCGATCACCATCTAAAGCAATCAAGAAATATCGCTTCTCACCATTGTTTTCGAAATCACTGTCCAAATACTTTTCCTTCGCTTCAATTTCAGCATGAAGATCATCCACCATCTCGGCGATTCCTTCATTAATGAACGTGTCTGTAATCACGGTTTTAAAAAATGAATTCACTTCTTTTTTGTCTTCAACTCTTGGTCTTCTGATTTCTACGTTAAGCACTTCAAACACCCTCCTCAATTCTATCACTCTTCTTTTGGATCACTGCTGGGACGTGATATTCTTCAATCCATTAACTTTTTATTTTGTCATTCAAATTCATGGTAAAATATGTATAGCCAATAAATATTTGCTGTCGTTCCATAAACTATTGGAGGATAAACTGTGTTAGGACTTAATCAAGCAAAAATTGAAAATATTGATTCGAAAGTATCGTCTTTTCAGAACGTTAAATTCAGGTACCTATTAGTTTGGATTTTTATCGGTTTTATCTCCATCTTTGTTCTATTGAGAGCAATAAGTGGCTTTTTTGGATTTACTTCATTTACGTTTAAATATACAGTTTCCACATTCACATACTTTTACGTTTTTTTATTGTGCTACAGAGTGACCCAACAAAAGTCAATTAGCTTTAAAAATCTATTTGTCTTGAAGGCAAAAAAAATCAACTGGATAGAAGTTATCGGACTAACCATTCTTACTAAAGTCATTAACATATCACTTCTAGCTTCTGTCTTACTATATATTGTGTATTACAGTCCACAATATCTTTCAAGTTTTGCATCAGACACAAATACTGTTGAACCTTTAACAAATTTTTTCTTTTTGGCATTTCAAGCAATTGTACTTGCACCGATAATAGAAGAACTCTTTTTTCGCGGAATCCTGCTGCAAAGTTGGGGTGTTCGATGGGGAGTAAAACGGGCGATCATTCTCTCTTCGTTCACCCTTTCAGTTTTGCATTTTTCCTCACAATTTCTTGACCTTTTTGTAGGGAGTATCGTTTTATCCGTTCTATTCCTTAAATATAAATCATTAATTATCCCTATCTTGTTTCATACAATTAATAATCAAATTGCACAACTGACAAATTTCTTTAACCGCGGTTCATCCTCTAATGAGAGTATTACGATTGAACAAGCCAAGGCTGCTGGTTGGGTAGGTGCAATATTATTCATAGTGTCATTTTGTATTTATGTTATTTATCTGAAGAAAAGCAGAATAAAGGAAATGTCCCCCATTGAATGAGGCAATATTTGTTACAGATTGGACGTGCAGAAATGTCCGTTCACTACTCTTAGTAAAACGGTGCCTGCTCCCCCGGAGGTTTTACACCGGCAGACGGGCACCAAAACCAATCCACAACCAAGTCCGCTTCTCAGGTTCAGAACTATGCAATCGTTTCATAATATTTCTTAATTTAATTTCGCTCATATTCTTCCTTTCACAAAAAAATCAACCTATTTCCTTGTAATATTATTATGTAAAAAAATTGAGAATACACTACCCGATCCTTCCTGCAAAACAGGAAGGATCGGGTAGTGTAGAAAAGAAACACAAGAACCCGCCACGCGTTTCTCCTTTCCTATACAGGAATAATGGGAACCCACAATTCATGACGGGGTTTGCGCCCTGGTGCATAATAACATTCAATACACGGTAAGTCAGCAAGTTCATAGCCGGATGTTGGGACCCATTCTGCATATAAACGTTTCCATGCATCCACAATATTCGGGAAAACCGCCCATGTACTTGGTGGAATAATAAGCTCTTCCATTTCTGCTGGAAACTCACCATCATACCTTACTCCCATAAAGTAATTGAATTCTTCATCAGTGATGGCTGCTTGATTTCCGCATACACCTAAGATTCCTTCTAGTGAGCATTTCGGATTTTCCCATGACATATCTATCAGTTCCTGCATAACCCCTTCTTTTTTTGCTTTGCTCCAAAGGGTTGGAATCTTTTTAAAGGCTCTACTTGTTTTTACTGGATTGCTTCTACCTACAATTCTCAATTCAAAATCCAAACTTTCAATCCTATATTCCATTTCTGTATCTCCTTTTATCGTCAATTGAAAAGAGAGCTTTGGATAGGCTTTTAATTGTATCCTTTGATGACGACATTCAGATGGTTTGATTCCATGGGTTTTTTGAAAAGCACGGGAAAACGAATCAGCAGATTCATATCCATATCGATTGGCTATCTCAATAATTCGAATGTCACTCTTTTGCAAATCAAATGCAGCAAGCGTCAATCGCCTGCGTCTAATATATTCCGATAGTGAAACTCCAGTTATTGAAGAAAACATTCTTGAAAAATGAAACTCTGAACAGTAGGCTGCTTTTGCTAATTCTTTATAATCGATTTTCTTATCTAACCTATCCTCTATGTATTCTAATGCATTATTCATTCTAATAAGCCATTCCATATACCTTTCCTCCTTTCACTATTAATTTTAAATGAAATAGAAAAGTCCAGTCCGACATTTGTTGCCTAAAAAAGCAGGCAAGATGATTCCGCTTCATTAGAGATTGATCCTGTTTTATCTTCAGGATTAGTTTCGATTTGCTTACAACTAATTCCTTTTTTATTTAGCTAAATAAAAAAACAAAGGAGATTGGTATTCTTTCATAACCTGATTTCCAATTTATGCTACTATTAATTAAAAAGTGAGGGAGAACACTTGAAGTGGGGGACGGAGGAGTATTCGATGAGTGTTTATCATGAGGATATATTGCACATTTGGCAGCCAACTACAGCTCTTAAAGGAAGAAATCCTGCCCAAACAGCATTTAAAGAGATTGTCAGACACGATGATTATTTCAAGATTTCGATTGTGGATGCATACGATACTCAAGTTGATCTCATCTATGATCAACACCGACCAAGTGAAGTTCCTGATGTGGAATATTATGTGTGGGCCTACAGGTATGGAACAGAATATGGGAGATTTGATTTGAATGGGAAAAAAGTTGATGAAACGAATCGCATTTGTACAGAATCATCGTATTTTTTTAAGGTCAGTAATTCTGAATTCATCAAATGGTTTGATAAAAATCCATTGATTAATAGTTTCACCCATCCCACTCTCGAGCATCATTTGTATTTAACTGGTGATGAAGTCCTGGATGTATTGTCTATTTATGAGCCGAAAATTATCATTGCAAAATAGGTTCTTGTAAAGATTGTTGCTTTTAAATAAGACAAGGTTAAACGAGTGTAAGGGGGATTTAAAAATGAAAAAATCAGCAGTTGAAGCTGCAAAATGCTTTGTTATTGAAGAGTTTCCAAATAGTGATTTTGCTATATTGGCTGGGAGTGCTTCCAGAGGCGAAGAAACCCCTTCTTCCGATTTAGATATAATTATCTTTGATGCAAATTCGGAAGGTTATAGAAAAAGTTTTGTTTTATATGATTGGAGAATTGAAGCTTTTATCCATAACTATCAGTCATATTTGATAGAATTCGAACGAGAAAAACAAAAAGGAAGACCTATATTAGGTAATATGATTTCCGAAGGTAAAATTCTGAAAAACAATATCAAATATTCACAAGTCAAAGACAATGCTTTTCAACACGTCTCAAGTGGACCCGTTCCGTTAACTGAAGAATATATAAAAGCATCAAGGTACTTTATTGGAGATTTGTTAGATGATTTTAAAGATGCGAAAAGCAGAGAAGAAGCTCTGATAACGTTAAATAACCTTTCGTTGGAAATTCCAGATTTCATTTTAAGATTGAACAATCATTGGTCTGGAAGAGGAAAAGGATTAACTAGGGCTTTACGATCTTTTGATGAAGGCATTTACAATGAATTTTTCAATTCTCTAAACGAGTTCTATGTAGCTAACAATAAACAACCATTTGTGGATTTTGTAAATAGAGTGTACAAACCACTTGGTGGACTTTTGTTTGAAGGATTCTCCACTAAAAAGGAGCGTTAGTTATTTAAAGTATTCAACAATCGGAGGCTAATCTTCAAGAAGGAGAGTGCTCCTATTGCTTATTGAGCTAACGGGGCCGGTTGCTTGAAGAAGGAATCCAAATAATCGATGTACGAAAGGCTGGAATAAATCATGGCCAAAAAAGAAGCACCGAACATTCACACAGAACGATTGATTTTACGTCCGAGAGCGGAAAAAGACATTCCCAATATGCTTAAAATGTTTAACAATGATGAAGTAAGAGAATTTCTTGGAATTAATCCCCCTCGTGATGAACACTCAATGTTAGAAATGGTTAGGAACCGTACTGAAACAAAATGGACTGTCGCATTAAAAGAAACTGATGAATTCATCGGTGATGTAATGATTCCAGAAATAGCAGAAGGTTATCTTGGCGAAATTGGTTATCGCTTCATGAGGGAGCATTGGGGATGCGGTTTTGCGTATGAAGCGGTTTCCGCGGTCATTGAGCATTGTAAAAGCACATTAAACCTTAAACGCCTATCTGCTACTATAGATAATAAAAATATGAATTCAAAAAAGTTAATTGAAAAACTCGGATTTACTTTGGTAGCGGTGTTGCCTGAATCGAATTTACTCGGCAGAGTTACCGATGTAGCTTACTATTCTCGTATAGTATAAGCATCCTTACGCTCTCCTGAGAAAAATGAACAAACAGATGAGTATTTAAATGGGGGATATTTTTGGTCAAGCGATATGATTTTAGTGAAGAGGATTAGGCGGGAAGATATTGAAAGAGTATTTAGTAGTCGTTGTGAATAATAGGCTTATTCCACTAACTGGGGCTTATATTGAATAAGGAATACAGCCGTTTCGTAATGGAATGGCTGTATTTTTATATCTCACGCAAAAATTTTCACCGTGATAGGATTTGAATTTTGAAAGCCACGCGTAGCATTTGGTTTTTCTGTTTTTTCCGCCATTCTCTTACTTTGCTGAAGAAAGTTGAACCAAAAGAGGTACTCTTCCCATCAAAGAAAAGTACCCAATTATTCACCTTTTGAAAATAAGGAACACTATAAGGAAGAAAATGAGTCCCAGAAATAATAGATAGCCCATCCCCATGCTGTATACGAAATATATTTTCACGTGGAGGAGGATCCGGATAATGTGAAAAATCAAGATGCAAATGAGCACCAAAATGACGATATTCACATGCTTGTCACGCCTTCGATACATAGAATCAGCCCCAATCGAGAGCTAAGTACAAAATGGAACTTGTACCATCAGTCTTTCTATATACCTATTTTGCTTTAGAGCTCAATATTCATGAATCCTGGTCAATCGCTGCAAGCTGCTTATGCAAGCGGGAAAGCTCCTGTTCCAATTCTTCTAAATTTCTTTGTTGGATTTCTGTGTTTCTGCCTACGGATTCCAACTTCTCCACATCTCCCTGGATACGGATATAATCTGCTTTCACTTCGTTCATTTTGTATTCCAATTCTTCTTTTGTCATGTTAAGTCAATCCTTTCAAAATGGTTTATCGTTTTTCAAATCCCCTTGTATGGATCAGATAAAATTGTCTGGCGAGGAAGGACGGAGAATAGGGCATATCATTGCGGAGCCACGCTTCAATCGTTCCAACGATCGCAGCGGCATCATACCAGATGAAAATTTCCTGTTGGATGCCGGCTTTTTGCACGAAAGAGTCATCTCCCCTGCTCTCGATTCGCGTCACGAGCCAGTCAGTCAAAAAGGTTAATAGACGCTCTTTAAAGATGGGGATCCTCCTGGTCGCGAGCACCGTTTTATAAAACTTCCCATTCAGCGCGACGTGTTCAAGGAACTTCTCAAGCATCTTCATATTCTCTTCATCATTTGGTTTCAGCTTCGCTTCCGGCTCGCCCAAAACGCTTGAAATATCAAGGATCATATCATCGGCCATCTTATCCAGCATATCTGAGATGTCTTTATAATGAAGGTAAAATGTCACCCGATTGATCGTCGCCGTTTCGGTCAAACGGTTGACGGATAACTTCTCCAGATCCATTTCCTGCAGCAGCTCGACAAAAGCATCCTTCAGCAGCTGGCGTGTGCGGATGATCCGAGGATCTGTCTGCTTTTTTTTGTTCGTCATCTGCTTCTTTCCCTTCTAAACACTAATCCACGATTTTGGTATTTTTGTTGAGTTTTCTTTAATTAATCAACAAAAAATCCTTTGATGTAAACTAATAGACAAATCTTCCATTACTGTTTGTTGAATACAACTAATATTGATTTTATAATTTAATTTATGATTTGTTTATTATACTACAGATTGTAAATTTAATGGCTCTATTCGTAAAGTTTGTGGTTATTCATCAAAGGTCCAGCAATGTTGATTTTCGCTGCAGGTTGCTCGCTTTCCGAGGGGCGGGCGGTGAGCCTCTTCGCTTCGCTGCGGGGTCTCACCTGTCCCGCTAATCCCTCCGGAGTCTCGCACCTTCCGCTCCAATCAACACCAATTGATGAATAATTCATAAGAAATTCTTATCAAACAACGATACTTGCGAAAACAGCCAAATTAATTGTTTGGGAAGGATGTTGGCAGTATTGAGTGCAAGCGCAGCGACAGATACGAGTATGCTAAAAAATGGACCCATCATGACCATTATGATTCTGGGTGCCTTCTTTACCATTTTTAATCAAACGACGATGACCGTTGCTCTTCCAACGTTGATGGAGGCTTTTCATATTGATGCTTCCACCGGGCAATGGCTGACAACGGGGTATATGCTGGTCAATGGTGTGCTCATTCCAGTGACAGGCTTTTTGATGCAGCGATTCTCGACACGGCAGCTATTCCTAAGTTCCATGTTCATCTTCCTTGCCGGTACGGTTGTTTCCGCGCTGGCACCAAATTTCTCTGTATTGCTCACAGGCCGTTTGATCCAGGCAGCGTCCACAGGGATTACGATGCCCCTGCTCATGAACGTGGTGTTGAAACTCTTCCCTCCTGAACGAAGAGGGACGGCGATGGGCACAGTCGGCCTTGCAATCATTTTTGCGCCTGCCATCGGACCGACGCTGACCGGATATGTTCTCGATGTGTTCCCGTGGCAAACGTTATTCTATGGAATGATACCTTTTATTGTGATCATCATTATTTGCGGATTTGTTTTTCTCAAGAATGTTTCAGAAACGACTGAAAGCAAGTTGGACACGATCAGTTTGATTCTTTCTACGATCGGATTTGGTTCCCTTCTTTATGGGTTCAGTGAAGCCGGAAATGAGGGCTGGGGAAATCTAGAGGTCATCGCGACCCTTTCTGTGGGCGTCGTCGCCGTTGCGGTGTTTACGTGGAGGCAGCTCGTTTCCGACCGTCCGTTCCTTGATCTGAGAGCCTTTAAATACAACATGTTCTCGTTGACGACGGTCATCAATTGCGTGATTACGATGGTCATGTATGCAGACATGATCCTGCTTCCGTTGTATCTTCAAAAAGCCCGTGGATTCACAGCGCTGGAGGCCGGGTTCCTGATGCTGCCCGGAGCTTTATTGATGGGTCTATTAAGCCCTGCTGTCGGAAAACTGTTCGACCGTTTCGGTGCGAAATGGCTGTCGATCATCGGGATTATCATCATCATGGCAACCACGTATACTTTTACCGATTTGTCTGATTCAACGAGCTATATCCATCTCATTTTGATGTACGCTGGCCGCCGAGTCGGGATGGCATTATTTCTGATGCCGCTTCAAACGGCGGGGCTGAACCAACTGCCGACCAGCCTTCATGGGCATGGGACCGCCATTTCGAACACGGCGAGGCAAGTGGCGGGTGCCATTGGGACATCACTCCTTGTCACGATCATGACGAATCGAATCAAGGATCACTTCCAGGATATGATCATGGGCGGGGCAACCGGCACGAAAGCCCACATGCTCATGGAAGCGTCGATCCAAGGAATCAGTGATACTTATTTTGCCATCATGATCATCGGTGGCATCAGCTTGGTCCTCTCCTTTTTCATAAAGCGGGCTGAGCAAGCACCTGAGGAGACTGTTGCTGCTTCTTGATTTTTCACTGAGGGCAAATCAAAAAGGAAGGAATCCTATGTCATTGGATTTCTTCCTTTTTCTTATGTAATCAAACAGCTAGGATAAAAGCCGATATCTGATTCCCTTCAGCTTGGTTTTTCTCCGCGACGGGCATCAGATCCGCTTTCTGATTCCCTTCAGCTTGGTTTTTCTCCGCGACGGGCATCAGATCCGCTTTCTGATTCCCCTCAGCTCGGTTTTTCTTCGGGTCGGGCATCAGATTCGCTTTCTGATTCCCTTCAGCTTGGTTTCTCTCCGCGACGGGCATCAGATCTGCTTTCTGATTCCCCTCAGCTCGGTTTTTCTCCGCGACGGGCATCAGATCCGCTTTCTGATTCCCTTCAGCTCGGTTTTTCTCCGCGACGGGCATCAGATCCGCTTTCTGATTCCCCTCAGCTCGGTTTTTCTTCGGGTCGGGCATCAGATTCGCTTTCTGATTCCCTTCAGCTTGGTTTCTCTCCGCGACGGGCATCAGATCTGCTTTCTGATTCCCCTCAGCTCGGTTTTTCTCCGCGACGGGCATCAGATCCGCTTTCTGATTCCCTTCAGCTCGGTTTTTCTCCGCGACGGGCATCAGATCCGCTTTCTGATTCCCTTCAGCTTGGTTTCTCTCCGCGACGGGCATCAGATCCGCTTTCTGATTCCCTTCACCTTGGTTTTTCTCCGCGACGGGCATCAGATCTGCTTTCTGATTCCCCTCAGCTCGGTTTTTCTCCGCGACGGGCATCAGATCTGCTTTCTGATTCCCCTCAGCTCGGTTTTTCTTCGGGTCGGGCATCAGATTCGCTTTCTCGTACCCTTCAGCTTGCTTCTTCACAGAGACGGGAACTTGATCCTCATTCAAATTTCTTTTGTTATCCTATGATTTGATTAGCTCTCTTGCTTAAAAATCCCTCCCATCAACACTTCTCACTTTGAATCAGCAGTCCCGTCCACTATAATATAAGTAAGAATTATCACAATACTCTAACTTCTATTTCGTGTTTCAAAACAGGGAGGAGAATGATAAATGGAAAACAATAATAGGCCTGATCAAGAAGAGCATACGGCTGCTGGACAGTGTCCGGTCACGCATCACAAGGACAGTGCGATTACGACGACGACGGCTCCCCGTGGTACGACCAATAAGGACTGGTGGCCGAATCAATTGAATTTGGGTGTTCTTCGCCAGCATGATAAGAAATCCAATCCGATGGGCGATGACTTCAACTATCGCGAAGAGTTTTCGAAGTTGGATTACGATGCGCTGAAGAAGGATCTTCATGAGCTGATGACAGCCAGCCAGGATTGGTGGCCGGCGGATTATGGCCATTACGGTCCATTCTTTATCCGGATGTCTTGGCATGCTGCAGGTACATACCGTACGGCTGACGGACGTGGAGGCGGCGCATACGGATCGCAGCGTTTTGCCCCGCTGAACAGCTGGCCGGACAATGTCAACTTGGATAAAGCCCGCCGCCTATTGTGGCCGATCAAGCAGAAGTATGGAAACAAGATTTCCTGGGCTGATTTACTCGTGCTGACAGGAAACGTCGCGCTTGAATCGATGGGCTTGAATACGTTTGGCTTTGCCGGGGGCCGTGAAGATATTTGGCATCCGGAAGAAGATGTGTATTGGGGTACGGAAAAAGAATGGCTTGCAGACAACCGCTACTCCGGCGACCGTGAGCTGGAAGATCCGCTTGCTGCCGTGCAGATGGGGCTGATCTATGTCAATCCGGAGGGTCCGAACGGCAAGCCTGATCCAGTGGCGAGTGCACGTGATATCCGCGACACATTCGCGCGGATGGCGATGAATGATGAGGAGACGGTTGCCCTTGTTGCCGGCGGTCATACATTTGGAAAAGGGCACGGTGCCGGCGATCCATCCCTGGTCGGTGCCGATCCAGAAGCGGCCGACCTTGAAACGCAAGGACTGGGCTGGCTTAGCACCTATGGAAGCGGAAAAGGACGCGATACGATTTCGAGCGGGGTCGATGGCGCTTGGACATCGAATCCGACGAAATGGGATAACGGCTACTTCGATCTGCTGTTCGGGTACGAGTGGGAGCTGACGAAGAGTGCAGCCGGCGCTTACCAATGGACAGCGGTCGATATGGCGGAAGAGCATATGGCCCCGGATGCGGAAGATCCATCGGTCCGTGTGAAGACGATGATGACGACAGCGGATATGGCGCTCCGCATGGATCCGGAATACGAAAAGATTTCCCGCCGCTATTACGAGAACCCGGACGAGTTTGCCGATGCCTTCGCACGCGCCTGGTTCAAGCTGCTTCACCGCGACATGGGACCGAAGGCACGATACCTGGGGCCAGAGGTTCCACAGGAAGAATTGATCTGGCAGGATCCCGTACCGGCAGTAGACTATGATCTGTCTGATGCGGAAGTGGCGAGCCTGAAAGAGAAAATCCTCGACTCCGGATTGACCGTGAGCGAACTGGTGAAAACCGCTTGGGCTTCCGCGAGCACATACCGCTGTTCGGATATGCGCGGAGGTGCGAACGGCGCCAGGATCCGACTTGCTCCTCAAAAGGAATGGGAAGCGAACGAACCGGATCAGTTGGAGAAAGTCCTTGGGGTTTACCAAGAGCTCCAAAGCCAGCTTGATAAGAAGGTCAGCCTAGCCGACCTGATCGTCCTCGGCGGAAGCGCTGCTATCGAAAAAGCGGCGAAGGATGCTGGATTCGACGCAGCGGTTCCATTCACACCAGGCCGCGGCGATGCCTCGGCTGAACAGACGGACGCAGAAAGCTTCGATGTATTAGAGCCGGTTTCCGATGGGTTCCGCAACTATCAGAAGAAGCAATACTCCACAAGCCCAGAGGAAATGCTCGTCGACAAAGCGCAGCTGCTCGGCTTGACGGCCCCTGAAATGACCGTCCTTCTCGGCGGCATGCGCGTCCTCGGCGCCAACCATAACGGCACGAAGCACGGGGTGTTCACCGACCATGTCGGCACACTGACTAACGACTTCTTCGTGAATCTACTAGACATGGGCGTCGAGTGGAAACCAGCCGGCTTCAACCAATACGAAGGCCGCGACCGCAAGACAGGTGAAGTCGTACGCACCGCTACACGCTTCGACCTCGTGTTCGGTTCAAACTCAGAACTTCGCGCCCTCGCGGAAGTTTATGCACAGGACGACAATAAGGAAAAATTCGTCCGCGACTTTATCGCAGCCTGGGTGAAAGTGATGGATGCCGATCGTTTTGATGTGAAATATAGTTAACTAGAAAAAAACGCCTTTTCCCATTGGGAGAAGGCGTTTTTTGTATTGCAAGTTTTTAATGATGCTCGTCATTAATTTAATCCAGATTCCTATCTAATAATGCCCCTGTTTGTTCTGCCATAACACGAGCCGGCAAAGGCATTCCATTCTTGAACCACCATTCCACTGACCCAACGATGGCTGAAGCAAAAAATTGAAGGATGATATCTTCATTGAAACCCTTGTTTTTTCCTTTGGTTGTATCCACTTCAGGCTTATACTCCTGGATGACTAATTCAAGAAACCGATGGCGAAAAAAACGGGCCCCTTTACTTGCCAACATTGTTGAAAAGAATAAATAATTTTGCTCAAAATATTCGAACCAGACATAATTTCCTTCTTGAAAGGTCATATCAGATGCAGATTGGCAAAGTTCCCGAAGGTTGATGATATGTTCTTCAATCATCTTATCCAATAGATCATATTTATCAACGTAATGAAGATAAATGGTTCCTCGATTCACATCTGCTCGATCTGCAATATCCTGAATGGTTATGTCATCATAGTTTTTTTCTGACATTAGTTCAGTAACAGCCTTTTTTATGGATTTTTGGCTTTTGGTAATTCTTCTATCCACTTTAGACATCTTATATCACCCATTTTTCCTAAAGATAATAAACAAATTTTATTTATTTGTTGAGTAATGAACGAATCGAGCTACATTAACCATTGAATGCAGCTTGTTACCTTTTATAATTATAAACAAGTGTTGATTAATCAATCAATATTCATTTTTTAAAACAGGAGGTGGAAGTATGAACCGTGTTGAAAAGAGCAGAGAAAAGTATAAACAGCTATTCGGTAATGAAGTGACTGCCGTAAACCATACCGATCCTGATTTTCAGGACATTCTAAATCATTTTATTTTTGGGGAAGTTTCCTATCAAGGGAATCTGGATGACAAGAAGCATGAGTTAATTACCCTGGTGGTTCTTACGGTTAATCAGATGCTGCCTCAGCTACATGCACATGTCAGTGCGGCATTGAATGTCGGTTTAACACCTGTAGAAATCAAAGAGGCTGTTTACCAGTGTGCTCCGTACATTGGATTTCCGATGACGTTAAATGCAATCCATGAAGTCAATGACGTTTTTATATCCAAGGAAATTTCGCTGCCATTAGAAAGCCAAAAGCAGGTTGACGAAGCAAATCGCTTTGACAAGGGATTGGCCGTTCAGATGGAGATTTTCGGTGAAGTAATTACAAAAATGCATGAGAGTGCCCCATCGAATCAAAAGCATATACAGGAATACCTTTCCGCATTTTGTTTCGGAGACTTCTATACTCGCGGGGGACTGGATTTAAATACACGCGAATTGCTGACACTCTGCATCATCACAGCTTTGGGCGGTGCTGAAGGTCAAGTTAAGGCACATGTTCAAGGGAACAAGAATGTCGGCAACAACAAGCTCACTTTAATAAGCGCCATCACCCACTGCCTCCCTTATATAGGTTTTCCACGAACACTGAACGCATTAGCTTGCGTGAATGAAGTTATTCCTGAAAATTAACATCGCAAAGGAGAGTAAAATATGTTTAATGAAACTTACAAATTATCAAATGGTGTAGAGATTCCTAAATTGGGGCTCGGAACCTGGCTGCTTGACGACGCACAAACCGCACAGGCAATTCGAGATGCGATATCTATCGGATATCGTCATATTGATACTGCTCAGGCTTATATGAATGAGTCTGGTGTAGGGGAAGGAATCCGTTCCTGCGGTGTCGCAAGAGAAGAACTCTTCATCACGACCAAGGTGGCTGCAGAAGCAAAGACCTATGATGCCGTTACAAAGTCCATTGATGAGTCATTAGCAAAGATGGGGCTGGATTACATTGATCTCCTGATTATCCACAGCCCACAGCCTTGGACGGAATTCCGTGAGGAGAACCGTTACTTCGAGGAAAACAAAGAAGCATGGAAAGCGATGGAGGATGCTTATAAGACAGGCAAGGTAAAAGCAATCGGTCTTTCTAACTTCCTTCAGGATGATGTAGAGAATATTCTTGAAAGCTGTGAAATCATGCCGATGGCGAATCAGATATTGGCACACGTGAGCAATACTCCTCTGGATCTAATTGAATTCTGCCAGAAGCATGACATCCTGGTAGAAGCGTATTCACCCATTGCACACGGTGCAGTGTTGGATCATGAAGAGGTTAAGGTAATAGCTGATAAGTATGGGGTATCTGTAGCTCAGCTTTGCCTACGTTATGATATCCAGCTTGGTCTCGTCGCCATTCCTAAGACGGCTAATCCGGATCACATGAGAAACAATGCCGAGCTGGATTTTGTCATCAGCGATGCAGATATGGAAGCTTTGAAGAATGTAGAGCCCATCCAAGATTATGGTGAGCATCGTTTCTTCCCAGTATTTGGCGGCAAATTAAAATGAAATGGAGGGATTTTAAATGGCAAAACACGAAGAAGTAAAAAACGGCGTGATTTTCCCAGCAGGCGAAAAAAACGAAGCATTTGCACAATATTTTGTGGGACAAAGTTATCTGAATCCATTAGTTTTTGATTCAAAAGTGAGTGTCGGTGTTGGGAATGTTACCTTCGAACCAGGATGCCGAAATAACTGGCACATTCATCGTGATGGATATCAAATTTTATTAGTAACTGGCGGCGAAGGTTGGTACCAAGAAGAAGGAAAACCCGCTCAATTCTTAAAAGCTGGTGATGTTGTAGTCACTCATGATGGTGTAAAACATTGGCATGGAGCTGCAAAAGACAGCTGGTTTGAACACATTGCAATCACTGCAGGCAAGCCGGAATGGTTAGAACCTGTTTCAGACGAAGCATATGAAAAAGCAACTAAATGAAGTGTTATAAACTGAACGCATCGAGTCAATGAATTCGATGCGTTCGTCGTATTTAGGAAGATCAACAAAGATCGGATAACTGTTCCCATTATTGAGATAGGCGTCTATATATTGGTTTATTTTTGGGCTGCTAGCCGTATACGATTTCCTGAAGGATCGGTAGTAACGATAGAACCACTTTCTTCTTTAACGGCTGCCCCAATTCCCCTCAACTGTGCAATAATTTTAGATTTCTTTTCCTCACTTGAAAGCATTAGGGTAAATGATTCTAGTCCAGCACTATTAGCATGCGGTGTTGGTGCACCGACTCCATTCCAAGTATTTAAACCAATATGGTGATGGTATTTGCCATCGGAAATAAAAAGTGCCTGTGTACCGAATCGATTTACGACTTCAAATCCAAGTCCCCTAATATAAAACTCTTCTGTTTTTTCCAATTCAGATACATGCAAATGAATATGCCCCATGACTGTTTCAGACGGTAGGCCATTCCATGACTGCTGTGTCACAAGAGCCAGGAGGTCTATGAAATTCAATGGATCAACGGTCATTTCTACTTCACCATTGCTCCAACTCCATTCGGCCGGTTCCCGGTCTACATAGATTTCAATTCCATTTCCGTCGGGGTCAGATAAATAAAGTGCTTCACTAACCAGATGATCAGAAGAACCGAATTGTACTCCATTTGCCCTAAAATGCTGCACAATCCTTGCTAAGTCCGTTCGCTGAGGCAATAGTAATGCAAAATGATATAGCCCTGTCGTTCTTCCTTGTTTCGGAACGACATGATCTGGTTGTTCTAATGATAACAAAGCCGTTTTTCCATCAGCACTAAGTGTAGCAGAACTTGATGATTGTTCCAGCACCTTAAAACCTATGACTTCTTTGTAAAAAACGATGGAACGTTCTAAATTTTGTACCTTTAGGTTTACTTGACTTACAAATGTTATAGGTGAACGGTGAAAATTCACTTTAGCTACCTCCAGCTGATTTATAGATTTGAACACTTTTATTAAAATAACTAAAAAAGATGAAAAAACTTTATGTGTGTTTTCCCTGCTGCTCTAGCAGAAATGTTAAGGCAAGTTCTTCGATACGCTTATAATCATTCCCCGTTATTGCCCAAACCCCTTTGTCGCTTTTAACATATAAGGTGAGCGCATGATCAACCACCCAAATAACAGGCTCCCCGTTTAATTTTGAACCTTTTAATTCTACTTTTTCTTTGTTAACCAAAATGTGGGCAATGGTCGGTGCGTAAGGAATCAATAACCAGCCTAAGTCCAAAGTAGTTCCGTCATTCTTATTAATCCAATTCCAATTTTGACAATTCCTAAAGATTGGGCGATCATCTGGTGTGCAGCCAATAATCTCTCCTTCAAATGTGGGAGAGTGGACGATATCTTTACTTAGGCTCACCACGTTCATTTTCAATTCAGGAATTTTAAAAGAGGAAATAACCCTTCCCTCGGGCATTCCACGAATTGTTTCATTGTTATACATGAGGCTGTCTGAAATAGAAGGCACATCCCACTCCTTCCTTTCTTCGTCCGTTGTAGAAAGGTCAAAACGGGCAAGACGGATCATTCCGCCTAAATGAATATACTGGGTACCAAACCTCGTAGGTTTCCCTTGTCTTAGCAGCCATCTATCAAGAGCAACTGCACTTAACCATTTTGCCTGACGGAACCCTAATTCACTCGCTTGATAAGCAAGTTGATGAGCTGTCCACCAATCATCCAACGTTTCTCCGTGTTGGAATATGACGGCGGCGTGAGTATAATCAATTCCTTCTGCTGCTCCACCTTCATTTAAAATTTCCATTACTCTTTTTCTTCGCATTCTATCTTTCTCTACACGGTTTGGCGGCAGCTCTTTCATATCACGCTGATCTTCATCGCATAACCTTTTTAATTCTTCATTCATTTAATCACCACGTATTTTCTCCATAGTCGAAGAACTTAATATTCTAAATATTCAACTATATTTTACCATACGTGAAACACCGGGACGGTTCTGCTGTTTCATTATTTGATAAAAAAATGCCTCTTTGCGTAAATTTGTTGCTGTTCAACAAAGGTTGTAACCGATTGACTGCACATTAGAAAAGGGAGATTAAAAAATTCCACAATATGGCTGAAAAACTAGGGTGTAATATAGTATAATTAGTGTAAAATTACACTAAAAGGAAGTGGGATAATGATTTATTTGCTGAGCGACTTAGGGGCTACTCTTGGTATCATTGTGTTGCTGGTTTTACTGATTTGCGTTTTATTTTTACGAATACGTCTCGCTAAAAAGATCACAATTTCAATTCTGGCGCTTTTCCTTATCATTTTCATTCCCATCATCGGGCATTCCAATTGGAATAAAGAAACAAGATTATCTTATGAATTAAACCATCTCAATCAAAATGATGTTTATGCACCTTCAACTGACCCTAACGCAGTAAAAGAAATAATTAATATGAAGCATCCGCTGCGGATCAAATCTGTTGCAAGTGCCAGGGTTCCCTTTGATGGAGGGACAATATCTTCGAATGAACTAGTTGATATCAACGGAAAAAGATTTAAAATCGAACTGGCTTGTTATGTTTATCCTTTGAATTTCACACCATATGAAACGTGGGAGATAAACAATATCACAGAGAGCAAGTAATGAAACCAAGAAATCTCCCTACTAGAAAACACACCCTTCCCTGATTGGGTAGAGCGTGGGACATAGGGATAGTTTCACCCCCATTTTTTTCACACCCTCGCTCACTGAACCTGCCCCTTCGCCATAAGAATGTACCCTTCATGACATTTTTCGCCGCCAAACACCATATATCTTACTGAGAAGTATTCAAATTGGAATAACAAAAGGAGAGCAGGGACATTGGCTCTCCTTTTTCTTTCTTCTTAAGAATTCTTAAGAAATTCCACTACTGTTCCTTTAGGTTTTAAGTCTATTCTTTCCGTAGTACCCAATTCGAAGGAGTGGATAGATTTGAAACCAAACCTGTTTTTTCTTCAATATCTCATTAGTCCCAGAAAAATCGGAGCAGTTTTGCCAAGTTCAGATTTCCTTGCAGATAGAATGATTGAAGCAGTTGAATTCCAATCAGCCCAATATATTGTTGAATATGGAGTGGGAACTGGAGTATTTACAGATAAAATCCTAAAATACAGAAACCCCCATACGGTCGTAATGTTGTTTGAAAACAATAAAGTGTTTTATCAAACATTAAAAGAAAAATACAAATCGGAAAATAACTTGATTATGATAAACGATTCGGCAGAAAACATAGATAAGTATGTGAAAAAGTATGGAATTCCTTATATTGACTATGTAATCTCTGGACTGCCTTTTGCAAGTTTGCCCCAGAATGTCTCGAATGATATCTTAAATAAAACCATCAAGTTGCTTACCAACGGAGGTAAGTTCATTACGTTTCAATATACCCTGTTGAAAAAATCACTTTTTGACCAATACTTTGAACAAATTGACATTAAGCGTGAATACCGAAACTTCCCTCCTGCCATCGTGTTAAGCTGCCAAAATAAACGTATTCCAAGACAGTGGAAAAGGTGTGAATAGATTGAGTACAAAAGTTTTAATTGTGGATGATGATACGGACATCAGAAATCTTATCTCTGTTTATTTAGAAAATGAAGGAATGGAGACAACAAAGGCTGTAGATGCTCTTGAGGCATTAAAACTACTGGAACGGGAGGATTTCGACCTCATTATTTTAGATATTATGATGCCGAAAATGGATGGAATCGAAGCCTGTATGAAGATTCGGGAAGAACGCCATATGCCCATCATCATGCTCTCTGCGAAATCAGAAGATATGAATAAGATCCATGGACTTGCTTCTGGAGCCGATGATTATATGACAAAGCCATTCAATCCTTTGGAACTGATTGCAAGGATCAAGTCTCAGCTCAGGCGATATAAAAAATATAATACGGAGGCTGAAATCAATAATGGCTTGATTGAAATTGGCGATCTCAAAGTAAATACAGATACCCGTCAGGTATGGGTAAGGAATAAGGAAGTAAGACTGACACCGAAGGAATTTGATATTCTTGAACTTCTTGCCCGCAATAAAGGGATCGTGTTAAGTGTCAGCAAAATATACGAATCCGTTTGGAAGGAAGACTTTTTCAAATCGGATAATACCGTCATGGTGCATATCACCAAAATCCGGGAGAAGATTGAAGAAGAATCCAAACGTCCCATTTATATCAAAACGGTCTGGGGAGTCGGCTATAAAATATGAAATTCAAACGAATGAAGAATTCACTACTTGTAAAGCTTCTGGCAGCTGTTGCGGTTAGTTTTTTAGTTGCGATTGTTGTGATGACCGTCATCTCCCAGATTATTTTGCATCTCTACAACGTCAAGTTTCTGACGACGGAAGATATCGGTGTAACCACTTATAATGTCCTGGTGTTTTTGATCTTTTCTTTCGTGATCCTTTCTTTTATTCTCACGTTTCTGGCCATTACCCGAAACAAACTGATCTATATCAAACACATCACTGAAAGTATCAATGAAATGGCCAATGGAAAATTGGGATTGACGATTGATATGAAGGGGAATGATGAATTAAGCAGATTGGCTGAAAATATCAATAGCATGTCAAAAGAGCTGGCCAATAAATTCGAATATGAAAGACAACTGGAACTAGCCAAAAATGAGCTGATCACTAACGTATCCCATGATTTGCGTTCGCCCTTAACTTCCATCATTGGCTATTTAGACTTGCTCCGGAAGGGTGAATATTCAAACCCAAATCAGTTAAATGAATATCTTCATACGTCTTACTCCAAATCCAAACGGCTTGAAACCTTAATCAATGAATTATTTGAATATACTCGTTTATCAAGCCCTGATGTCAAGTTAGACATTACTGAAGTAAACTTGATGGATGTATTAGAACAATTGATTGGTGAATACATTCCAATGTTTGAAAAGCAAAAGCTGACGATCATTAAGACAACACCTGATGAGGAAATTCCTGTTGCGATGGATATTGAAAAAATGATCCGTGTTTATGAAAACCTTCTGATGAATGCGATAAAATACAGCGTAAAACCGTCTGAAATCCATATCAATGTCGAAACACTTGGTTCCATGGCGGTTATGAAGATAGCGAACCGTGTTGATACCCCTCCTGTGCATGATATGAATAAATTATTTGAACGTTTTTATATAGGTGATAAAGCAAGAAGGAATAATCAAGGTACGGGTCTGGGACTTGCCATTTCAAGGAGGATTGTTGAATTACACGGCGGAGATATTCGAGCAAGGTATAAAGATGGATGGATCACCTTTATCGTTGAACACCCCTTATTATAATGGCTTAAGATTTCTTAAGGATTTAAACGACTGTTTCTTAATCTTCTTTGCTTATGATGTATGTATTATAAGCAAAGGATGATCGAATTGAAAAAGAAACTTGTCATTATGGCCTTATGGCTTTTATCCGTTTTTATATTAAAGCAAACCCATCTTCTGACACTTAATTTAGAAGCATTAAAGGAATTCATCAATGGCAACACAAAGTACACTATGTTATTTTTTGTTGCTTTATGGATCGTCAGGCTTCTCGCTTTCATACCGGGTACAACGCTAATGATTTTAGGTGGGGTTTGTTTTGATCCCCTGTTAGGTTTTTCTCTATCTATGGCGGGAATGATTCTTAGCGAGACATTGATATATGTGGCTTCAAAAACACTTTCTAGTAAAAAGATAAACCAATTTCTTGAACATAAACATCCAACACTTCACGTACTTTTGGATAAGTATAATTATAAATTTCTAGCATTAGGCATCATCTGCCCAATTGCACCGACCGATGCCATTTGTTTTTTGTCGGCATCTGCCCGGATTAAGTATCCCACCTACATCTTAACGATAATGATCTCGAACATCCCGGTCGTTATGTTATATAGCTTTCTTGGAATGACCACTGGTGAATCTTTTTTTCATGTCACTTTGATTATTCTTTCCGTTGTCATAATTGGAGCGATTACGATAACAATCTGGAATAAATTAAGACAGGAACCGTGCATGGGTAATTAATCAGCAAATAAAAGGACTAATCTGTTATTGAACGATTAGTCCTTTCTCAAAACCTAAAAATCCTGCATACTTTCTCCAAGAATATAGTGTGAAAACCACATCAAATTCTGCTTCATGATCGCCACATTCATTCGTGGCTGGTCAGAGCTATAGGCCATTCCTTTAAAGATAATTAATTCTGTATCAACTCCCATTTCCCTTAAACCTTGATATAGCTCGTATGCATTTGTAGCTGGAACTCTTGCATCCTTTTCCCCATGTTGGATCAAGGTGGGTGTACAGGCTGATTTAATATAGGTCATGGGTGACGTTTTACGATAGATCTCTGGATCATTCCATGGATTATTTCCTAAATACATCCTTATAAAGTGAGGCATATCTGTATGGACATAATGGCTGCTCCAATTAGTGATTCCACCGCCGACTGAAGCAGCCTTAAATCGATTACTATATAAAGAACAGAAGGCTGATATAAATCCTCCTTGGCTCCACCCCATGACCCCCACTCGATCCTTATCTGCAATCCCCTTGTCAACTAGTGTATTTACTCCGGATATAACATCATAGTAGTCTCCGATTCCCAGTTTTCTATAGTTTGCTTTATAGAATTCATTCCCATATCCTGTACTTCCTCTGTAGTTCGGCTCTAAAACGATAAAGCCCTTTTCAATGAACTGCTCAACAGGATATTTTTCATTGAAACAGCCTGAATGGATGGGGAAAGATGCCCACCCTGGACCACCATGAATGAGGACCAGTAAAGGATATTTTTTTTTGGAATCGAAGTCTACCGGGGTTGATAAAACCCCTTCTATTTCAAGACCATCATTACTTTGCCATGAGATTACTTCCCTGTTGCTTAAAAGCTTTCCTTTGAAAAAGCTATTTTCATCCGTTATCTTGTTATCGTCTAGATAGATTTCAAAGGTTTCATTTGATGCGGCATGACTATAGGATAGATGCTTTCCATCCTTTGTTATCGATGCATCGATGATAAAGCCATCTACTTTTTCACTTAACTTTTCCACCTTGCCGTTCTCAGATAACAACCCAATATGATAATTCGTTTTATTCTGCCATCTCATTAAAATTCCTTTATCTGTCCACCGTAATGGAGTAACCGTACTATCAACATCGGTTAAAGGTTGAATGAACACTCTATGATTCATATCGTATATTTCTAGTGTACTGTCTTGTATTTGGGTTTTATAGTAATCCTTCTCCCCTATGCTCGCTGTGTAACATATCTTACTGCCTTCGGGGGAAATGCAAACACTCCCGCCCAACAACTTATCTGTATTCACCTTTTGCAGCTCACCAGCTTCAATATCTAATATGAATAAATCTCCATTTATGAAATCTTCCATATTTGGGCTTGGTGCAGCCATAAATACAGCTTTTTTCCCATTAGCTGAAAGATCAAATTCATGGATATGAAAATCCTGATCGTCAGTTAGTGGATACGCCACGCTTTTTTCATTTTCAGTGTTCTTAGATCTTTGTATGTAATATAAACAATGATTCTGGTATTCCTTGCCTATATAATGGAAATCTCCATAAATCTCCTTGCGTTTCTTGATTTCCTCAGATTCTTTTGACTGGGCAACATAATAAAAGCCCTTGCCAGCAGGCTCCCACTTAAATTTAATGACTCCTTCTTTCTCATCCGTAATTTGAACTCTGCTAGAACCATCTATTGACTCAACGAAGATCTGATTTTTCTTCTGGTCCCCGTCACCAACTGAACGAAGGTAGGCAATATGTCTGGAGTCAGGAGCCCATAATGGGGAGGTCCCCTCTATATCGTTGGTTGTTAATGTGTAGCATTCCCCGTTAATTTTTTCATATATCCATATGTGATTCCTATATTTATTGGCTTTCCAGTCAGCTGTATTTTTAACAAATGCTACGTTTTTTCCATTTTCACTTATGTTTATGCCTGAAAAGGTGGGTACTGAAATAAGTTCTTCTATACTTAGGTATGTTTTTTCATTCATTATTAAATCTCCTAACCTCACTAATTCTTCATCGCTCTAGCTTTGACTTCTTATTAAAATCATACCAGAAAATAACAAATGACTGTTCTTTTTCCAAAAATAAGAAAAAGATGAAATCAATGAATATCGGATGATGGAAAATTTCTGCTGCTCTGTGGAAGACGAGAATGTGAAGGAGCGATTATAAGCCGCCATTCAAGGGAGAGGTGCCTTTCGGAGGTTCAAAGATCAGGTCTTTGAATTAGGGATGACAGACGATTGGTATCCGTCCAGAGATGAATGCTTCAAACAAGTTGCCATGGATTGGCGCGAATTTAACAGGGTGGAATATGAATAGATGAAATCAGGGACAGGTTCACTGTCCCTGCAGAACGGACGACAACAAGTAAAAATTCATCCCAGACTTTAGCTGCTTAGATAAAATTGATGAATGTCGATCGTATTGATGTGAAGTTAAGGTGAAAATGTGATACCCGTTATGGTCACTATAATGCCACCAACAATATCTTTGTTATATATTATTTTGTAATAAGCTAATTCTTCAATTATATATTTAGTCATTTCAACTGAGGAATAACCTGGAGGTTGAATATTGTAATCTGTAATTTCTTGATTTAAAAGCCATCTTCTTGCTTCTTCATCAAATGTTTTTTTCATTATTTCTGTTAGCTTCTCGGCATCTGAAATGACTGCTTTTTGAATAGTTATCACCTTTTAATTCTCCCTTTTTTCCACTACCCTGCCCGTTAGTGCAAAAAGAAAAGGTTGCCTAGCAACCACTATTGACGTTTTTGGCAAACATAAATCATTTCTGAACTTTCATCAGTTAATTTTTTTTTATCCCAAGTTCCATATTTATTTATAACTTTGAAACCATTTTTCAGTAAAATCCTATCCATTTCTTTCGGAAAAACGTAACGTAATGAAATGCTATCTGATTCTTCCTGTATTATTTCTTTATTTGAATTATAAATTTTTCTGACCGAAGTTGAATGGAGTATTTGCTCCAAAGGCTCATATTTCTCGATATAATACTCAGAAACCTGCCTATTTAAACCATCATAATAATTCTTCTCTAGAGTCTCAGTAGATATAAGGTCAGAAAAGATAGGAAACCTTGTCCCAAATATGAAAATACCACCTGTGGTTAATTGGTTATATATAGATTGTAATAAGTTGTCCTGCGATTCATTCGTTAAAAAATGTTGAAATGAATTTCCAGTCATATACATAAAAGGACTTGTAAACCCAAGATTAAAATCTGAACAATCCTGATGCAACCAAGTAATATCTAAACGCTTCTGTTCAGATTTTTGCTTAGCCCGTTCAAGCATACCCTTATTTAAGTCAACCCCAACAATTTTGACTCCTTGTTGAGCAATTGGTATAGTAATCCTTCCCGTCCCACAAGCAAGATCTACAACAGTTCCACCTGATTTTCTCGCCCATTCAAGCAGCAGGGAAAGGTCCTTTAAATAATTCTCATATTGCAAATCATACATCGCTGGGTCCTTGTACTTCTCCATATTATCCTCAAATATTTTTCTATTTACGTTCATTCAGTCTCACACACCTTATAAAATACAATGTTTACCAATCTATTTTCTATAAAGTGTTGAAAAAATCCTTCTTCAACTAACCTGCCCCGTTAGCTCAATAAGCAATAGTCACCTTCTTGGAGATTGGCTCCCCTTTAAAAATCATATATCTCTATAAGTTCCCCATGAAATTGAAATAAAAGGCTTGGTTATAATGATTAAATCCCTTACCAAACTATCCTCAAATATAATACATAAAGACTCAATACCATTCTTTTTTTCAATTTTTAATCCTTTTACATCTTCTAATTGTAAAGAAGCAAATGTTTGTTTTTAATTATGCAATCTTAATTTTACATCACTGACAGAAGGCATAATTTCAGCTTCAAGAACACTCTCATTTCTTTTTAATACAAACCTTAATTGATTGTAATACCAGGGCATATCTTCATCTAATCCACTTGGTTCTGACTCAAATATATCAATAAGTTCATGTTTACTTGGGAATAAGTCTATGTCCATTGAAATCACCGTTTTTTCCTTTCTTCAACATTACTGCCCGTTACTTTAAGTACAAATTTCGCAAAGTTAATTATATTTTAACTTAAATATCCAATTTAGAGCTCATTAGGTTATTTCTATTTCCCCTTTTTTTGTTACGCAGTATGAGTCTACTAACAAATTACAAAATCTAGCCATGATGAACTTGTTTAAACTAATAAAATTAGCATACTATCTTTAACAATATAAGTGAAATCAGGGACAGGTTCACTGCCCCTCGCGCTCCCGCTGAAGTATTTGGGGATTCAAATTGTTGAGGCAAACCTTTACACAGCCAATACGGTCTAGTTCCATACACGTAAAATTACAATAATACAAATACACCGCTCCGAGAACCACTGGAGTGGTGCTGCATATTCAGCCGTTACAATATTTTGATATACCCTTCTGTTCCATTGACAAGAATTCGTTGCCCGTCTTTTATTCGTTTTGTGGCATTTTCCACGCCGACAATTGCTGGTAATCCATATTCTCGTGCGATAACTGCACCATGAGTCATTAGTCCGCCAACTTCAGTTACCAGGCCTTTTATGGATACAAACAATGGTGTCCAGCTGGGGTCAGTAAAGGTCGTGATCAATATATCCCCATCTTCTAACTCTGCTTGTTCCAAGTTTAATATAACACGAGCGCGTCCCTCTATGATTCCTGATGAAACAGGAAGACCTGCAATTGCATCGGCTGGGAGGTCTTCTCGTTTGTACTTCCCTTCAATGACTTCCCCATCAGATGTGATCACACGCGGGGGAGTCAATTTTTCATATATTTTGTACTCGTCTTTTCTTTTGTTGATCATCTGGTAATCTATTTTATTTGTGCATACGGCTTCACGGAATTCTTCAAATGTGAGATAGTATATATCTTCTTTTTTATAAATAACACCTATTTGCAAGAGTCGTTCGGCTTCTTTCAGTAGTGCCTGCTTATAAACAAAGTAACGACTAACAATGCCGTATTTGGGATATTCGCGATAACCGATGAAATTTCGGATGAGATCAATCATCCGTTTTGTTTCTTTGGCCTTTTGTTCACCATCCGGCAATTGTTTCAATCGACCTAGTAGCTCCTTTTCCTTTTCCAAGGCAACTCGCTTCCCTTGCTCAAATATGCGTTTGCCGGCGTTAGGTTCAAAGTTTTTGACATTACCAAGAATCATCGGGACAAGTGTCATTGGTTTTTCACTAAATCGCGTTCTGGTCATATCAATTTCTCCGGCGCATCGCACTCCGTATTTGTTGAGAAAAGCAATGATTGCGTCTCTTGCTTCCCGCCCACCATCGAATTTGACCATTTCATCCAAGAAGTCATCATCTTCTACCCGCTGCAAATAATCAATTACCTTTGGATAAGGACGAATCACATCTGCGACGTCCAATAGAGCAAGCCCCATTTCTGACGTGATATTGTTTGGTACAGATTGGGAAAGCGTGTCCGCTGCGTTCTTTTCGCCTAACCACTCGTTCATTTTTTCATTGATCCATGTTGAAGCATTCATGGCAGTCATGAATACAGCTGTACTTTGTGGATCAAATAAAATCCTCTTTAATTCCTGAATATCTTCCAGGATAAACTCAAATAAATCTGATCCTGATTTGGTTTTAATGTTTTGTTTTAACTCTTCAATGGATAGTTGGCTGCGCTTTATGAAATCAGAAACGATGGATGGATCTTTTTCAAATGGTTCCTCTCCACCTGCATTGCCTCTTACCGGATTCGATGCTTTATGATCATTAGGCAACAATTTTATAAAATCCCGCTCAATGATGGTCATGAGTGCGTCTTTTAGGAGCGGATCGTGTTGTCCCATGTTAGTTAATAACATGTGTCTACTAGCTGATGAAGAAAGATGCCGTGTGACATCAACAAACAGCCTTCCACCCGCTTTACGCATCGGTGCATTAGTCGTTAACAGGAAAAAAGACAGTCCTAATGGCTTGATTGCGTCTGTCATCATTTGCTGATGGCCGACAGAGATATAGACATGGTTTTCTTGATCATTCGCTTCAGGGATGGGGAAAAGCGTTGTGATCGGACGACTCTGAACCATATAAAATTCATCATCAACCAAACACCATTCGATATCTTGCGGGGAGCCAAAATAACTTTCAATCTGCCTTCCGATGCGTGCAAGTTGTAAGATTTGCTGGTCAGTCAGTGTTTGTGACCTTTGCCGCTCAGGATCAATCGACTGCGTCTTTGTTCCGCCGCCTTCAATTGGAGTAACAGCCAATTTTTTGAAAGCAATCTTTTTATCAATGATTTCATCATCCCGAACTTTATAATGATCGGCCGATACCAAACCAGAGACCAGCGCTTCTCCAAGTCCAAAACTGGCATCAATGGATAATACCCTGCGGTTGGAGGTAAGCGGATCAGCTGTAAATAAAACCCCTGAAGCCTGTGGGAAAACCATCCTTTGAACGATCACGGATAAATAAACTTGTCTGTGGTCAAACCCATTTTGCATACGGTAGCTGACAGCACGATCCGTAAAAAGAGATGCCCAGCATTTCTTGATATGATGCAAGATGGCTTCTTTTCCGATGATATTTAAATAGGTGTCTTGCTGACCGGCAAAAGAGGCATGCGGCAGATCTTCCGCTGTCGCACTGGAACGCACTGCATACGCATGTTTCTCACCAAACTGGATGAGATGGTCAGCAACTTCATGCACAACATCAGTTGGAATTTCCACTTCCAGGATGATTTGACGAATATCCCTGCTAATCTCACGAATCTGATCTCGCTCTTCTACCTTTACCGTTTTTAGTTGATTCAACAAAGATTGAAATGTTTCATTGTGTTCAATGGCTTTGCGGTACCCCTTTGTTGTCACACAAAATCCTTCTGGTACTTGTATCCCTCGAATTTTTGATAATTCCCCCAGATTTACCCCTTTTCCTCCAACGAGCATACGTTGTGTTTTTCCGATTTCCTGTAGACCAAGAACCAATGAACTCATTCGCATCTCTCCTCACCACTAATGTTCTAATGATTTTAGCAGTAGCACCTGAGAATGAATAGTCTATTTTATCCATTTTTTGTGTGGTATAATGAATATAGAAGGGGTACTCTTTTCAAAAAGAGTACCCCTTACTTTGATGGAAGCTAATCCCCAGCTCAATTTTATCCTCTTTTCATTTCATCACAGCGGCTCCAGCCTAGCGAAAGAATAAAATCATGGCGAGAACCGTTTCCAATGTCCTTCGGAAACCACTTCGGCTGTTCCGTCAATTACTTTGATAGCAGTCTGATCATCAATCGCATACGCTGGCCCCTTCATCCCCGCGGCCCATTTCTCTGCAGCAGCCATGGTGTTCCCTGGCAGCATCTCGTGGTCCACATGGGGAAATATTGAAAAATCAACCAGGCTCAGCGCTTCATCGCTGCCAGTGGGTGGAGTCCAGCCGACGAAGTCTTCCCCGATATTAGGTGCCATTGCCATGCTCCCAGCACTCATTCCCACATAGACTGCCTTCAGCGACGGCAAGAGGTCTGCCATCCCGGATTGCTTCATCCAGTGGGACAGGTAGAGGGCGTCGCCGCCTGACACAAGAAGGACATCCGTCTCCTGGACCAGTGGCACCCAGCGTTCTTTATCGATGCTTGGCAGCGCTGTGAGTTCCAGCACGCCAACGGACTTCCAGCCCAGATCGACCATGGGATTCTCGGAATTCCCGCTGATAAACTCCCAGGTTTTGACGCCAGGACCGACCCAGGGGTGTCCATACATCGCGGTGGGAATGCACAGGGCGTTGGAGTCTGCGATCGGCTTGTCCAGCATGTCAACCAGCGCGTCGTGTATGCTTTTGTTATTGACGCCTGCAGATGTGAGCAGAAATTTCATCACTTCACTCCTTGTCTTTGTGTTGAATTGTCAATGCAAAACTTCATCTTTAGTTTAATAGAAAAACTTCACAATACAACAAATGTTCATACTGAAATCATACCAGAAGATAACGAATTGTCGCTATTATTTTCCGAATAATCTGAATTTAATTGGGAAGTGTCCGTCAAATATGAAAAGACGATCACTTAACGTAATCGTCTCAGTAACTTTTCAACAGTATGGTTGTACTGTTCAGCATTCAATCGATTTCAACTCTAATTAAAAAGTCGAAGAATAATAGTTCCTGAACCATCATTATCCTCTTCGAATCCATGTTTTTTCCAAAATGAATCAGCTCTTTTAGTTGAAGCGTATAATTCAATTACAGAACCCCGGGTTTCTTTTTTAATAAAATCAAGTATCTCGCTTCCAATCCCATTCCCTTTATGAAAAACTTCAAAGTTATCTATACATAGGCTATTTTCATCATACGTACCCTTAGAGTATTCAATTAGAGCGACAACTTCACTTTCAACTTTTATCTTTTGAATAATAATCTTTTTTCCATCTTCAGGAGCTGTAAAATCAAAAAAACTTTTGGTCATAGCCCATGTATTTAATGTCAAAAACTTTTCATAAGTTTCAAAATCCTCTTTATTACAATCTAAAAATTTCATTTTATACCCCTCATAATTGACTTCTATTCATAAAATTCTCTACCACTAATAAAATTGGCACACTTATCTTTAACAATATAAGGGACATGTTCACTGTCCCTTTTTGGTTCATTGATAGTCCTTTTAAAAGTGTTCCAGCAGCTCTTCAAAAGAATCGATCATAGCTTCAGCATCCTCCACATCTCCGAATCCATAGCGAGCATAAACAAATGGAATCCCCGCTTCTTTTGCTGCTTGCTGATCCCCCTTTGTATCCCCGACATAGACGGGGGCTTTCAGCTCGTTGCGTTCCATGATCAGCTTAATATTTTCCCCTTTGGAAAGACCGGTCCTCCCCGGATTTTCATAGTCGATAAAATACTTTTCCAGGCCATGATAGTGGTAAAATGCTTCGATGTAGCCATGCTGGCAATTGCTTACGATGAATAGCTTATACTTGTTCGCCAATACCGAAACAACCTCATCGACCTTATCGTAAAGCTCCCCACCGTGTTGACGGAGGTGACCAATTTCATGCCTCGATAAGTCGCTCAGCAGTTTCTCCCTCTCGTTTTCATCGAGCTCCGGGAACAATTTCTTTCCGATTTCCTTCATCTGAAGCCCCATCGTCTGCTCAAAATGCTTTCGTGTTAGTTCTGTATTGACTTTGTTATGTTCACTGATGGTGCTATTCCATGACCCTAACACGGTATCAATTGAATCCCACAGGGTTCCGTCTAGGTCGAAGATGATGCTGTCCATAATAGTACCTCTCCTCACTGTTTGTAATTAAGTAAAACAATTAAAAAAGCCCGAAAGCAAACAATGTTCAGGCTCCTTACTTTATAAACTTTAATAATCCAATACCCTATACCTCTTCCAGCACCTCAGTAGAATCATAATAATAACTCAAATACTTTAAAAAGATAGGCTTTAGCTCATCCTTCTCTAACATGGGAGACATTATAACCGGATAACTCTTATTAAATTCAAATATTACCCGCCTGCCGACCCGTTCGTCTTTTCCCAAATCGTCCCTGTTTTTTATTTTCGATTTTAAGATTTTGGAGAGATCTAATTCATCGATTATATCCAAAATGTTTATTAAAAACCGGTCATTCCGGAAAATTTCATACTTAATAATATAGTTATAGATATCTAAGTTATCGACTAATAATGAATAGTAACGTTCTCTTTGCTCAGGATCTGTTACAAAATCATTTATATACTGGGCTCCGAGGACACATTTATAAATATAATTCTCCCAGTCAAATTTCTTCAGTACGATGTTATTAAAATGATTAATTCCTTCATTAATTTTAGGATAATTCTCTAATAAATATTCTCTTTTCGTTACCAAAAGTGAATGCCAGAAGAGTTCATTTAGATGGATATCCCTATCTGTATCGAGATAATAATCTGTAAGGATACGGATTGCTTCTAAAAACAATTCCTTACGTTCGGTCTCGCTGCCTTGCGCGATATAGATTGGAAAGTCTGGTGTTTTATCAAGGTGTACGACCTCATTAGAGAAATATTCTTCCTTCACCTGAAGTTGATCCTCTAAGAAATCCTTGTAGAATTGCTCATTATTTTTGTAGCCTTTTTCTAAAAGTCTAATTTCCACTTGAAATTAACCCCTTTACAACAGATGTATATTTTTCAATCATCCGATCGGATATGGCGTAGATCACTTCATCAATCGTATCGATGCTTAATTCTTCTACCATCTTCTTCCTCATAAGATGATACAGTTTTAGATCGAGAGGATTGGCTGGTGGATCGATCTCAAGCAAATCCACAGATTCATTATCTTCACCGTTATTAACGATGAAACGCTGCAGAGCCATATGCATTCCAGTATAGACATAAGGGTTATTTAAAGTGTTGCTTTTTGGCAGGTTATTAAACTGGAACTCTTCATTTCGATATTGAATGACTATGGTTTCATGGCTTAGTTCAATCTTTATCGCTGACTTTAGGTCTGGATTAAGCTTCTTTTCAAAAAGTTCCAATGGCTTGGTAGTACTTCCTTCAAACATAACTACATTGGAATAACCAAGGATGGAATGTTTCGGCACTACAATTTCATCCTTAAACTTTTCGTAAAAGATGCTTAAATCCTCATTGCGTCTAAAGGATATATCTTCAATCGATTGAATATGCAACTGTATTGACGTACGGCTGCTTATTGAAATTCGGGATTTTAGCAGTTTGATCGACCGTTGTGACAAATCCAATTTAAAGAACTTATTGTCCTTTGACTGAATAATTAAAATTGGAATAGCTTGTCTGTTCTTTAACAGGTTGTTCATAAATTCCGAGTCAATTTCATAGTTAAAATCAAACTGATAATGGTGCACGTTTTCATGTAGTTCCACATCTAAAATAAACTGACTGGAAGCATAACTATTGGACGTATTTGTAAGTACAGGATATGGAAAGTTGGCATCTTTTTTATAGATCATGTTACACCTCGATGTAATACACAAATTTTAGTGATTTGTTAAAGTTGTCTTTAAGTCTTAATTGAAGTTCTGATACCCCTTGACGGATTCGAACATCCTTAATGACGTTATTATCGATCTCATATTCTTTTCCAGAATAAAGATCGGCAATTGAATGGTAGTTACCTTGCAGGTTAAACTCATCCGTGTACTCAACACCCATACCATCAATAATAGAAAGAGAGATGTCACAGGTTTCTTCGTTTGTAATCAAATCACTCTCGGTAAAATTGAACTTAATTAATTCTTTATTTTCCAGAATAATTCGCTCCACCATCTCCGGATTTGCGCTATATTTTGTCTTTAGCTCTTCTTCCGATTCCGTGACCTTTTCTTCTCTTTTTTGACGCTTTAAGGGATCACGTTTTTTCTCTGTTTTTTCTTTCCCGTCTTTTCCTTCTGGTTTTTTCTTCTTCGCTTTCTTCGGAACATCTGCGGACGCTTTAACAACTGACTTTCCTTTGTTAATCATGACAGTTCCAAGACTCTCAGATAAATCATTCTTAAATTGAGTTTCTACAACGTACAGAATATCTTCCGTGTTGAGCACACCGTCTGTAGGATTGTTTTCTTTTATCGCTTCTTCAATAACTTTTGCCATCTCACGAGATAAGTTATTGATAAATCGTTTTGCACGTTTTTGCAGCTTAGCATCCTTAATATGCTCCCAGGATAATTCTGTATGGGATTCATTTTCGAGGGACTTTATGTACGCATCTTCATCTGAGCCGCCAATAAGAACGGCGTTATAAGGTTTGTTCGCATTAGAAGCCACTTTAAAATCTTCTATCTTCATCCCAATGGTTCTAACAATGGCGACACGGCCCTTTGGAATTTGTTCGTTATATCGGAAATATAAATTAAAATGATAATCTCTAACGCTATCTGACACTTTCAATTCTCTAGGTGTTTCGTTCAAATAGGTATCTACATATAAAGGGGTGAATACTTTTTTCGACTCGGTAATTTCCTGTTCATAATACTTGGCGTCTTTCACATAATTAATGATCGTCTCACGAGTAATTTTCTCTTCATTGACGATAACCTCAAGTTTCCCTTCTAAAATAGATACAAAGAAACTATCACAAATGCTCTGTATGATATCATTCTCATTATCATATTCTTCTCTAAGAAACGGAATGATGATTTTCAGCCCTCTGGTGTTTTTCGCAAAAACAGAATGAAAATTGTTTTCGTATGGATAAAACTTGGATTCATCACGGTTAATATCTGTAAAATAACCAGTAGAACGATAATATTTTCCCTCGTAGAAATGCTCAATTAGTTGAACCGTTCCTCCTAAGTGCTTATCTCCATGCTCATCACAGTTAGCAAAGTACATAAGGTGTAAATCTGATGCAGCATTGGAAGCAATTTTCCCTACACCATGAGAACCGCCGCGTGATGTTTCCATCTCAGAATCAGCCTCTTCAAAATGAACGCCCTTGTTGTATGCATATATTCCCCAAGTATCACGTACACAGTTGCTTTGACCATTTTTAGCACCAGTCAGCCCTCTTGTATTGGAGTCTTCAAACGATATGTATCTAACCTCTTCCTGGCTGATTTTATTAAGCATATGATCAATTGTTTCTTTGGTATAACTGTTTCTTCCTTGTAAAGACTTAATGCGATCAATCACATCATTTATCCCAGGAATGTCTGCCTTCTTAATACTTCCGGTCTTAATCGTTAAAGTAACCGGCCCCTCAGAGCCAATTAAACGACCATCCATCGAGTTTTGAGTATTTTCACGCGTGAGACCGGTTACACGCATATTATAAAAACGCTCTAGAATTTTATTAAAATTTGATTCTTCTATATTTGGGATTGGTGAGAACTTCCATAAAGGATCTTTCTGCTGTGTATACATGGTTTACTCCTCTTCTGATAAAAACTCTAAATTCTTCTTAACATTTTACATGATCACCAAATTTATGTAAATTAACTGTAAAATTCGCAAGGAAAAAGAATGATTTATAGATAGATATTATGACTCATATGTGAGATTTTTCATTCGATAGTTTAGTACCTTTTCGTTAGATTTTTTTTATAAAAAAAATCATTCGATGGCATCGAATGATTGAAAAAAACTTCATATAATAAACTACTAAAGCTGAGCCATTTAATAGTTTAATCTTATTTTAATTACAGATAACTATACTTAGAAAGCTTATTCTTAATAAAGTACAATTCTTCTTCAGTGAAGAATTTATGATACTCTTCATTCTCATATATAAGGGCTTCCACTGTTAAATCAAGCCTGCCCATTTCCCATAATTTAGTGAATCCCTCAGTGGGAGTATTTGATATAGTTAGTTTTCTTGCTATTGTAACTGGACTCTCATTGGTGGATATCATCTGTAAATATCTTGAGGCATTATAATTACACTCTTTTTTAGCTTTAATATAAATATTATGCATATCTTTTTTTAAGTCTAATGTATTCTCCATTTCAAACCACCCCAATTAGTTTAAAATACATGCCACTATTGAGAATTCCTTCGATCATAAGTTAAGATAAAACATTTTTCTTATCTCCAATTAGATCAGTTAATCTATTTACATATATCTCCTTGTATTTTACAGCGTTTTTTCCTATAGAACAATAATAAGGATGTGGTAAGCGGTCGGCTACCGGAAATTGTAACCTCCCATCTTCTCTCATTTTCTTTAATGTTTTTTCAACCTCTCTGCTCAATGGGACAATAGTTCTTGGCTTAAGAATTTTCATTTCTTCTATAAATGAATCGGTAAATCTATCTGATAAAGACTCTGGTAGATCATAATAATTTAAGTTTTTCTCTTCTTTCGTAAATCCAAACCATGAAATATTCGTCATATAGATACTGCTATAGTAGGATTCAGTCCCAATTTCATTAATAATGGACTTTATAAATTGCGCACTGGATTCCTTATCATTTCTATCAAGGTCAGAAATTATTTGAGATACAGAATCAAAATCAAGAAACGGTATTCCAGTCTTTCCAGCACCATTTCTCCCTGGATTAATTCCACAGAGTACAACTCTTTCTGATTGATTTGAATATACATGCTTATAATATTTCTTTACTAATTTAAAATTTTTATAGAATCCATTAAGTACCGTTATTTTTTCTCGCTCTAAAGTTTCTCTTAATTCTAGATCACTTTGCATATCCTCAAAAAAGTTGTAGTGCAATTCAAGAATTCTTTCCACATGATCACCCCACTATATATTGCATATAGACTTTACATTCTATAAATTAGAGTAATTATCCTTTTTATTCCTTTAACTCAATTTTTAGGGATCATAACTAATTTTAGTTTAAATACTTTTAGACTTCCTCAAAAAAGAGTGATTAACAATGAATAAAGAGATACTAATGTTAAAATTCATAATTGCCTTTTGGACGAAGCAACTACAGGAAACTGGGGGATTGTTATCTCGCACCTTCTACTCTAATCATTTCTATTTTTACAAACTCAACTATCCCTTGTTCCCCAAGCTTCAAGCTTGAAACACCGGATTTTCACGGAAATCCAACCAATAAGGCGACTCCTCCAGCTCCCCTGCCAGTTGATACAGCAGGTGTTCACTCCCTCTCGCTGCCATGAATTGTACTCCGCACGGCAGTCCGTCAGCGGTTTGATGCAGCGGGACGGACATGGCGGGCTGTCCGGTCAAATTCGCTAGTTGTGTAAAAGGGGTTCGCATGAGGCTCTCCGTGGCGAGTTGGTCTACGATACCTGTTTTTTTCAATAGGCTGCCCAATCGCATTTTGCCGATGAGATTAATGGCCAGTTTTTGCATCGGACTTGGATCCAGTTCGCCGATTTTGGCCGGTGGGAAGGCAGTTGTCGGCGTCACATAGAAGTCATAGGTTTCATGGAACTGTTCCATGATATACGCCGCTTTATCCCATTCCCTTAAATGAAGGACAAATTCCTCTGCCGACATCGATTTTCCGAGCAAGCCCAAAATCCAGGTCGTCGCCTCTACATCGTTAAATCTTGCTTTTCTTCCAAGCACTTGCTCACTTGACTTGATCGCTGCCGCCACTTCCCCAAAGTACATCATCATATAGCTATTGGCCAATTTCACTCCATCGATGGCAGGCGTCTTTTCCTCTACATGATGGCCCATCGACTCCAACATTTTCACGGTTTTCAAAACGGCTTCTCTACATTCCGGGTGCACCTCTGTTCCGAGTGGGGAATCGAAGGAAAAAGCGATTTTCATCGGATGTTCCAAAGGAATATTCGCATAATCAAGATATGACCCTTGAAAGAGAGGGGCATGATGGGCTGCCGATTTTTCATGGACCGATAATTCATCGAGCATGGCGGCGCTGTCCCGCACGGATCTTGTGAGGACGTGATCGACTGAGGCCCCCTGCCAATTCCGGCCGACAGTTGGTCCAACCGGCGTCCTTCCCCTTGTCGGCTTTAATCCGAACAACCCGCAATAAGCAGCAGGAATCCGAATCGATCCTCCCCCATCATTGGCTCCCGCAATTGGCACCATTCCAGATGCGACAGCTGCAGCCGATCCCCCGCTCGAACCTCCAGGTGTATGCCCCATATTCCAAGGATTCTTGGTCGGGCCATAGAAAGCAGGCTCGGTATTTCCCATCAGCGCAAACTCCGGTACATTCGTCTGGCCGAGGAATATCGCACCGACCTCCCGCAGCTTTCGGACATAGTTCGAATCCTCGGCTGCCCGGTACTGCTGCAGCGACCTCGATCCTGACGTGATCGGCTCCCCTTTCACTTCCTGGGTGATGTCCTTAAGCAGCATCGGGACACCCATGAACCGCCCCTCTGGAATCGGCATATCTAGTGATTGCTTCGCTTGTTCATACATTTTATGTATCACAGCATTTAAGTTGGGATTATGCCGTTCGATTTCCTGAATCGCGCATTCTACTAATTCATTCGGTTGCACTTCTTTCTTTCTCACTAATTCAGCCAAGCCAAGTCCATCATAATCTTTATAGGAGATTGGAGACATATCGTTCACCTCAGCGTAAGTTCTTTACTATAAAATTCTCCAACAGATTGGCCTACACCTTTTATTTTTCAAAACTAATGGGTATATTTTCCTGGTGGATATAAAAAAAGGTGCCTCTTCTATATGAAAAGGCATCTACCTAAAAATGATTTTCTAATGATCTTAAACGCTTGTGTGGGCTGCTTTTGGAAAGTTTCAAATGGGACTGCGTTGATGAGATCATCATGCTGCATGATCTCGATTTGTTCATTTTCCTCATTGAATAACACTTCAACATGTCCAATTTGATACGCCTGGATTTTTCGAGCGTGATCTATTGTGACTTCATCCAAGCTTGTTCTCACTTTACTTTTGAGTCTTCGCAGCATCCGCCACAGCTTAATTTCTTCAGCGGACTTCATAAACAGTTCAGGAAGTTCCTCTGCTTGCACCAGTAACGGCATGGTCGTGATCAAATATGACTGAATGCCGTATCCGACTGGCTGGATGACGTTCTTCAATGTCTTCCAGCTTTCGACCTCAAACCTTACTAGATCCCCCTCCACTTTTACGTCAAGGATCCTTCCGTAAAATTGAATCCCATTGGCTGCACCTGTTGCATCACTCACATGGCTTGTGACATATAATGCAGCATAGACACTTCCTTGCCAGCCTCTTTTCAATTGGGCAGCTTCCACGTCAATATATTTGAATCTCTTAAACTTTTGATACATATCCTCATCATTCACCGTCGAGACGAGAACCTTTTCATCCAACGATGACTGCCAGTGAGTCCAGGCACCGGCAGGCAATACCCCTTCCTCTTGCAGGTCCTCTGGGCTGCTTTCGATTAGCCGCTCTACCAACTGTTCAACAAGCATCGTTGAATTCGGCAGAAACGGAAGCCCGCCAATATTCACTTCATCGATGCTTTTATAAAAAGGATGTTCACGATACGCCTCTTCCTCGTTCCATGGAAAAAGAACATATGCCCCGAACGCATACCGCTCAAAATGACCACGGTCATGATGCTTCTGTACTAAAGCATCCCGGTACCGATGCATCGTATTAATATCCTCTTCCATCGGCCCAACCCGCTCAGCATTACTTTCCTCGGGGTTCTTGTTAAAGTCAAAATCGATCCGGTATTTGGCATCAAAGACATAGTGATAGCGGTTGTGGGCATGCTTCTTCTCGACTTCGAGCATAATGTCAGGTTTTTGCGTAACGGTTGGGAGCTGACCGTCTCTTTTTTGAAAAGATAAAATGATCCGCTCATCGGTTTCAGGATGCAGAAAGACTTGTTTTGCTTGTGCGGTTTGGTCCAAATTCACAAACAGCGACCCATGGCTGATTTTCACAACATCCTGGTATTGTGGGATATAGTTTGCCCGAAGTATCTGGCCCATTTTGAGATACGTCCAATACTCATAAAGGGTCGCAACATCCTTCACAGACATTTTATAGAGCTCTCCTTCAAGCATCAGTCCTCTTGTCACAATGAGATAGATTTTATAGGCTTCCCTGTAGCCCATTTTCCGCTGAATGACCATGCTTGTCGCTGTCCGGTCCAACCCACTGATTGATTTCCAAAAAGGTTTGTTTAAAGAAGTTTTCAAGGCAGCCTGCATCAATATGGTCTTTCCTAATAAATCGTCATCTGCTTTCTTTTCGTATCGACCTGGCTGACGTAGTTTCTCTTCCAAATCCTTCAGTTTATGATGGAGCCGCTCCATCATCCACTTCACAAATCGGTTTTCAAGCGTATCATACGTTATCGTTTTTCGAGCCGTTAGTCCTTTTACAGGAAAGACGGGTTTGTCGTGCAGAACTACTCCATTTTTCGTTTCTACAAAAAGCTGGGGATTGCGGCGCAAATACTTTCTCCCTTTTTGATCAAGCTTCTTGATCCGCTCACCTCTCACCAGCTGATGCTCTGTCAACAGCTGATGGTGCGGCTGCTCCTCAATGCGTTGAATGGATCGAGTAAAACTGCCGATATAAAATTCAATTAATCGATAGAACTCTGCTAAGGACGGATTTTCCGACAAATGACTCGAGGCGCCCAGGAACGTTTTCTTGATAAAATGAAACGCCAAATTATACACTTCATCATTTACTTCTTCCAAAAGCTTATGATAATCATCCTTATAGCTTAACTTCGTCGGGAAAATTTCAAGCTTCACTTCCAGTAAAACCTTCTTATCGTGTTTAACCGAAAAGCTCGTATACCCGACTTCATTCATAAATTGAAGGTTCCCCATGAGAATCGGATGCTTGCCTCTTCCAACAGGTTCGACTGCTTTTCGAAGCCCTGGGTGTTCATGATAAAAGCTCAGTATTTTGTCATGTTTAGGCGAAATCACGATCTGATAGATGCCATTTTCAAAGAAGATGGGAGAGAGCGGGTGGTCATCAAGTCCCCTCAGCGAATCGTGCTCCACGTCATAAAGCTCAACGGACTCGACTGCTTCTCCCTCATAGGTAAAAGTCATTTTCTCTTTTTCAATGGATGTATGCTTTCTATATTGGGAAAGACTTTGAAATCTTGGATTATATGGAGTCCCTTTGATAAAAAGGGTAAAATCCTCGGTTTCTATAAATAAAAGCTCCTTCGTTTCAGATCCATTCATTTTTTAACTACCCCAGAAGGAAGCAAAGCCATCGCGAACAATGTTGGAAATCATGCCGGATAACTTCTTCGCAGACTTCTTAAAACGGGCTTCACGAATAATCGATTCATCATGCTGCTCGCTCCAATCATGGCTCGTACAAAAACGGAATAGCTTTTTTAAAGCATCTTCTGTCTTCATATCGTTCCCTGTTAAACGCGGCAGCACCTTCTGAAGCAGCTGATAGTCAAAGGCATCATCCTGACTCATGAGCTTCCCTTCATCGTTATAAATCATATAAAAGCAAATCTCATCTCGAACCCGGTAGCCAAAATGTGCTTTAATCGGTTCCAGCGTTTTATTGACCTCTATCAGAAGTTCAGTGACCTCTCTTATTAACGATTCATAATTAGAAAAGGCATCCTTCAAATTCAGAAACCGCCCAGCCAGCTGATCGTTCGAAACAGAAATAGCTTCTACCTCAGAATCTTTTGTTAAGAAACCAAAATGATCCAACACTACCTCATTGTACTCAATCGTATTGGCCCGATCTAACACCTTTGGACTGAATGGATAAGTGGTTTCGTCCATATTGACGGTACCAATCACATAAAGATTATCCCTTAAGTACAACGTTCCAAACTCTTCACGATCCACAATTGGCGCTGACAAAAATTCGCCATCAACACGTTTCCGACTCTCCATAATGCTTAATAAATCACTAAAGTAGTACTCCACACGTGCAAGGTTCATCTCATCCAGCAACACAAAATATGGTTTATGCAGATTCTCCGGCTTATTCGCTTCTATTAAAACTTTCGTAAAAGGACCTGGCTGGAACACTCCACTTATATTCTCATAGCCTATTAAATCAGAACCATCGCTCCAGTCAGGACGAACGGGGATTAAGGCAAACTGACCGTTTTCTGCTGTGGCGCCAAGGCTTTCAGCAAATAACTCTACAATTTTTGTTTTACCTGTTCCAGAAATACCGGATAGAATGACAAATGGTTTGGTTTTTAAAGAAAGATATAAATTGAAAATTTCTTTTCGTTCGTAATAGAATCCTTTGTTTGAAATGTATGAGTGGATATGATCAACTATCTCACTATCACTCTTATTACTTGTTACGTCTGGTTCATCTGTGTTTTCACCCGAATACTCTATGTAACGTTCATAATAACTCATCATTTGCTCCAAATCGTTTATTAGCTCCTCTTCAGAAGGAAAAGAATCTCTTTGGTATTCGATGTAGGCTGCAGTTGATAAAGCATAACCTTTTGCTTTCGATGACTCTCCTAAATACAACTCATCGTCCTTTTTCACTTTAGGGATTGTTTCAACATTATCCCGGATTTCCTGTTTAATTCTGAGCATATCTTCTCGAGAGGTTTCAGTTACGCCTTGCGCTAGAGTAAGATATAGCCTTTTCATATCTTCGCTAAATAAATAGACAAGATAATAGCCTCTTTGAGTAGAGGTCGTAATCTCTCTATTCATGATCGCAATCCACGGAACAGAGGCCCAATTTCCTTGTCCAACTGAAGCTGTTACAGAATAATCGTTATCCATGTAATCCAACTTATTAAATTCTGCTGGAACTTCTTTACGAACGTAGCTCCCTAGCTGATTTCCCCCAAATGGTTGTGTTCTTGCATTAAGGTAATTATCCATTATGTATAAGAGCTTTTCACGAATCATTGTATTCTCCTTTGAAATGGTCAGAGATATTAACGGATTTAACTGGTTATCGATTAGGTCAACTTCTTGAAGCCAATTGAGAAGATGGTTCGTTCTCTCTTTAGCCACACTCTCTACCATTAAGTTTTCTCCAAGAGAATTCCTAACGATCAATTTCCCCATTTCAACTAAAGCCTGCTTCTTTTCTTCAGGGGTAGCTTGTTTTAAAATCGCTAGTAATTCCAGTGCCATTTTAAAATATTCCTTAGTTAACATCTGTTCCCTGAATACTTCAAGTTTGTCATCTGCGCGTATGTATTCCATTAATAGCTCTTCATTCCGATGTTGATTATGATCAATGAAGCCAAGCAGCCTTAAGTCTTGCCGAGCTCTAGACTTTATTCGGTATTCATTTCCTTCAACCTGTTTACTTAAGCTTTCAGGTTGATATTTCCCTTCAGTTATTTCTTGAAGAAAATTCATCACCTTATCTAGAGGCTGGTTTGGCAGATCGTCTGTCTTAAATTCAATTAATGAAATAGCTGTTCTTTGTTGTTTTTCCACCGCTCTCCCAAATGGTAGTTGAGAGAAAAAAGACATAACAAATGATGATCTTCCTTTTGTCTGTATAAAATCTTCGGCAGTAGCAATTCGTTTCTCTAAAAATTCATTCCAAGCCTCTTGAAGGAAATCAAAAGAAATGAATTCTAAAGAATCATTTTTTTCTCCTCGTTGAAACTTATCTAAAGAAGATTCTGTTTCTACATAAATCCCGTCTTCATCCATTTTTCTTATATAGTTTTTCTTTTTTAAAGTTAACGTTTCGATTACTTTATTTTGTTTTGCTAGCGCCTTTAATATTTCTAATATCATGGCTATCTCCTAAATCTTTGTTTCTACTAGTATATCAAATAATTTCCAATCGATAAATTTCATGTGGTTTAAGGACATATTTAAATTAGTTTTAAAAAACAAGAAAGCACATCTCAATAGATGTACTCACGATGTCAAGAAACGCTCGACAGCCATTTTTTCACTAACTTCACTATTTCACTGCATTAATTTCATATATTACAGATTTCAATGAAAAAGATTGTAGATTCAATGTTAAAGCCAAAAAAAGAAATGCAAATAGAAGTAGAATTTATTTTTATATTGAACTCATTTCTCAAGATCATTGAAAAATGCCTGACCCTTTGCACAGTAATGGACTAGGGTCAGGCATCAGTATGTATTTCGAATTAAAATAAAACTATACAGACCCACCTGCTGCTTTTTCCATCAAAATGGTACTTCATCCTTCACCCTGAGCGTATATTCCATGAGATAAAGCTGAATGTCATGGTCTTCTTTAGTGAAGTGGTACTGGCCGTCTGTTAGAGAAACTAGATCCTGGAGGTCATTTTCCAAGAGTTGGGTGAGACCGGCGTGGGCATATTGCTCCATAAGTTGGGTCATTTCCTTGTAAGAGCCCAGCTGACCGTTTTCTTTGTAGTAGACGGATTTTATCATAGTCCATTCGTGTTCTGAAAGGGTTACGGCACGGCACAGTTCGTGTTTTTGAGGGACCAGGCTTTTTTGATTTTCTTTTTTGCCGATCATGGCACAAAAGGTGAAGAATTGGCTATTTTGCTGAAACAGCGTTTTTCCCATGTGGTGATAGAGCGGGAAGTGCTGTTCATCCACATAGATTCGCAGCTGACCGATATCGGACATCTCAAATTCCTCCCTTCATAGCAGGCTGCATTTCACGTATCATGGTGACACCAGGTTCGGTTGATTCAAGCTCATAGTATTTGCCGATGGCATCAGACTCTTCGAAAATTGCTTTTTCCTCTTCTCCAAACTCCCGATCTGTAACGAGAAGAATCCACTGGGAGCAAATCTGTGGAAGATATTCAATCAAGTTTCTTTGATGCATTTCAGACAGACGTCCAAACGGTGTATCCATGAGAAGCGGCATTTCAAGCGCCTTGTCTCCACCCGCTGTCTGGGCGAGGGCGGTAATAAAGCTTAAGGAAAGCACTTGTCTCTGCCCCTGTGAGATATTCGCCAGAAACGGCTGATCGAAAGCATTGTATACCTCTATTGAAAAGTCTTTTTGAATACCGACCCTTTTAATCATAGATTGTCCAGCTGCATCAAGCAGGTAGTTTAGATTCTGCTGGGTGGCTGATTCCAGCTCTTCAATCATTTCTGCTTCAAATCTTTTGATCAATCCGTCCATGGATGCAACTGAGCGCTCTAAAATGTCATGCTTATCGAGCAGCTGATCACGTACTCCGCTTTTTCGTTTCAGATCCTTTAGCTGATTATTTAAAGTGCCGATCTCTTCTTCAATTGTAGCTAGATTTTCCTTAAAACGTTTCATTAAACCCTCTGTTTCAGCAATGGCTTTGATCAGACTGGTGCGTTGATCATTCAATGACTGAACGTGTCCCTCAGAGGAGGAGGATAGCCTTTTGTTTAGCTGCTCAAGCTTCACCTGGCTTTCTTCCTTTTCGTATTGAAGAGCTCTTATTTCAGTCAGCTGATAGTCGATGGTGCTCTGTCTTTTGCTCAAGTAAGAGAAAAGCGAACGGATGGAGGTTTGAAGCTCATGGGCAGAACGGTTTTCTTCAAAATCAGCTATTGAGCTTTTCAGCTGTTCAAGCTGATAATACTGTTCGTTATTTCTCTCTAAATCAGTACCGCAAATACACCTCATATCCTCAATTAGCTTTGCTACAAAGTCTGAAGAAATACCGGACAGATTATCAGCGGAAAGCTCATTTTTCAGACTGGACTGAACGTGATATAAATGATCCTCCCCTGCAAGCATCGGAAGGTATTCGTTATAAATTTTCAGGTGTTCTGTTTTATCCGTGATCAGGACATCCGCTTTTTTAATCTGCTCTTCCAGCTCATCCCGTTCACGAAACAGGACCTTCAGCGTTTCATATTCCTTTAGCTGCTGGTCAATAAGAGTCAGGTCGTTCTCCATCTTGACGAGAAGCTTTGCTTTTGCTTTCTCGTCCTCTTGAATGTTTAATTGTTCCAGTTCCTTTTTCTCAAGCTCCATTAGCGCTTTCTTGTATTCACCCTTTGAAAACTGTCCAAGCTCTTTTTTTGATTTTTTCATAAGAAGTCGCAGGACATCTCGGGATTTTAACACTTCATCAATTTTAAGAAGATTTTTAATCCCCATAGAAATTTCATCTTTTTGCTGTCTTGAGACCCTTGTGAGCCGCTCGATTCGTTCTCCATCAAAAAAGAAATAATGCTTTACGCGTTCATCGACAATTTCCTGCAGCTTTAGAAGGATATCCTTTGATGTCGTCCATTCTTTTCCGGACTCCAAATGCACGAGCTTTTGATCTTTCAACTGCTCCTTCACCTGTGAGCCGATCTGGCCGGCAACAAGTGAGCGTGATATTTCATAGGTCTCCTGATCATGGAGAAACTTTACGGTTACTCGTGCTTCAGTCTGGCTTGGGTTTTCCTTCAATGCCTTCAGATTCACCAGCGTGATCTCTGCTTCATCAGAATCCTGCATGAGCTTCAGGTCACCAAATAAAGCAAACATGATCGCACGGTAGATCCCTGTTTTCCCCCGCCCGTTGTCACCAAGGATCACTGTTACGATTCTTCCTTCATCTGAATAGGCAAATTCAAGCTGCTGGGAGCCGTAATATTGTCTGAAGTTCTGCAGCTCGAGCGCTTGAATAATCATTCTTCATTACCTCCCCTGCTTTTCAGTTTCCGTTCTAACAGCCGGTCGATTTTTTTCGAGTGTGCCTCCGGTGAAATCGGGCTGGCACTTACCTGCAAAATGGTTTCCATGATTAATTCATGAACGATAGGATCTTCCTCTTCCAATAAAGAGGAAACCCGCGCGATCAGTTTAATGCTCATATGTTTACTTCACTCCAGTCTCGTAAAAGAATTTCATCGCCGTCGATTTCGAATGGAGCGGACTGATTCTTCAATGCCTCCTCCACCTCAACGAGCAGCTTTCCTTCATTTGAATATTGAATTGCAGCTAGATACTGGCGCAGGTCCTTTATTCTCACCGAACCATCGAACTCTGTTTTCAACAGAAGCCCGATAAAGTCTGTATTGGTGCTAATGGAAGAGCTCTTTGGCGTCAAAATCGCACCGTAGGATCCGATCAGATTCCATTGTCCGGATTTTTTCAGAATATCTCCCAACAGCTCTGCACCCCAGTCAATGTCATTAGCCAGCTCAGGAAGTACATCCTCCTTTACAAGCTCCTCAAGAAAGACATATTCACGTCCCCTTAACGCTGACTCTTCACAGAAAAGCTGCTCTGCTGCCTTTAGAATCCGCTGCTCCAGCTCCGCATTATAGCCGATCGTTTGTTTGTGGATGTACTCCCCGTACTGCCCTTTTGAGTAATACAGAATTTCCTTTGAATTCAATAAAACAATATCAAGAATGCTGTCATTTTCTCCGAACACATCCGTGATCCACTGGCTGACCTCCTCCCGTGGAACAATATCTTGCTGCTCCTGGATATACTCCTCAATCAGCCCTTTAGCAGAAAACTGATCAATCGTTGCATCCTTTGTGAGAATATAGGGATATCTCGGCATCCGGAAACTGTCTCTCTCCCTGTCCTTCAGAATCGCATGGAGAAGCTGCTTACTTTTTATCCCAAGATCCCTGATCAGCAACTCATTTTGTTCGAAAAAGGAATGAATAAGCGTAATAGGGGATTCCTCCAGCTTATTCCGAATCTGTGCGGTAACAAAGTCCAAATCAGAGGATGAAACATTGGAATAAAGAGATAAAAGCGTATATTCTCCCCGTCCGCAGCTAACGATTTCTTCGTTTGTGGTCAGATTGTATTCAAGCGTGAACCTCTTCCAGCCTTTTTTTTCAACAAACTGCTCGTACATCTCCTGATAGGTAGCCAGTCCACCTCGGTCCCGAATAAATTCCTTAATATGATCCGCATTCATCTGACGATCTGTACCCTCCGGATAAATATGCGGGAATTTCTGAAGATCCAGACGGGTATCCGAATATTTTCTCATCAGTGAATAAAGACCATATTCACTCGGAATGTTCTGCTCCAAAGCTTCCTTTTTCACTCTTTCATATAGCTTAAGAACATGAATCGGGCCGTCCTTTTCCATTATCTGAACCGCAATTTCCTGCGTGTCTTTAATAAAGGACTCCTCTGCCGTAACGAAGCGGTTATGAATATACCTTCCACGATCCCATAAAATAAACGTTTCAGACAAATCTGCACGCGTCGCGATCGAATAAAAAGCCCGCTCTCCTTCAAATTCCCCGGGCATAAAATCATTGGCTTTATTAATCAGCTCCTGCTCCTGTTTATATACGTCGACCCCTTCAGGATATTGAAGCATAACCATTTCAACGACATCCTTTTTACGGCTGGTGGATAGAATCCCCTGCCCCTCCGCAACCCAGGTGATCTCGGGTTTAGCTACTGCCGAAACGAAGGAATCCGGAAGGGCGTCGTCCTCTGCTTTCTCCTCACAGAAATGCGTTAGATCCTCCTGACTAATCACATGCAGGTGAAAAGCTTCGCGGAATTCACGGACTATGGATTTTTCAAGGTCTTCAAGAGCATCTCTGCCAAGCTTTGTTATATAAGTTAAGCCGCCCCGCGTAAACACTTCGTACCCTAGCACTTCAAGCCCTTTTGCCATGAGGTAATCCTTAAAGGAAGAAAGGTCGAGATCCTTCAATTCAGTTATTGCAAGTGAATCCCGTGAGGCAGCAAAAAACGCGCGAATTACTGGCTCCACTTTTCCGGCTAAACGTTGATCGCCCTTTGCAATAATTTGACGGATCCGTTCACGGGTTAGGCCGGCTTCCTGACCAAGTGCTTCAAGAGTTAAGTGCTGACCTTCAAGATCTGCATCAAAACGATTTTTCGTAAGCTCCAAGTACCTCGGCTGGATTTTTTCCGCCTTTGCATTTTCCTCACTTTCAGTAATTCTGCCAATCCACTCCTGGCATTCCTTCATTAAAAAAAGGTAATACTCAGAAGGAGGTAACGATGCAATCTCTGCGAGGTTAAGTTCCCGTTGAATGATAGCCGGTAGCTTTTCAACAATAGCCTTCACTTTTCCAATGCCGACACCCTTAATTTCCTTCAATTTCTTTAAATCAGCAGGCAGATCCTTAAGACTTTCTATCCCGTTCTGCTTCATATTTCCAATCGCTTTTTCCGCTCCGGGGAAGTCCTGACTGTCGAGCATGATTTCTTTGAGCTCCTCAGGAATTACGATTATTTGCCCTTCAAAAAACACCTTTCGTTCACCGTCAGTTTCTTCCACAGGTTGTATCACTAATTGACGTTCGGCAGGGAGCTGACTCCAGAACTTATCGACTGTTCTTTCACCGACACCCTTCAGCTTTTCATGAATCCCATCCAGCGGAAAATCAATATCCTTCAGCTTATCAACACCGATCGATTGAAATTTATTAATCAGGTGCTCACAGCCTTCAACACCGATTTCATTCAGCGGCGCTTCAGCCACATTTAAGGAAATGGACAACTGTTCTCCTTTGTAAATGAGAGAGTGCTCCCCATGATCAGAGATCTCTTTCTTTTCAGCCTCTGAATTTGCTACTTCCGCGTTGTATTTAATCTTTTTCAGCCAATCCTCATTATCCGTACCTGTCCACCAGTTAAGTGAGGAAAGTAGCAGCAGATCCAGCTCCTGTACAAGTCTAATATTCCGTTCAGCCAGCCCCTCACTTACCGCAAACGGGGCCACGTCACGGATCTTCAGTCCGGATGCATGTTTTATACGGACCATACAATCTTTTTCTAGAGAAGGACCAGGCTGAAAAGCCGCCATTCTGTCTTGAAAACGGAATCCTAGAAAATAAAGCTCCTGCATCACAGTAAAAAATGACTCTTTATCAACTTTATACAGCTGTCTCAGCCGGTCTTCATTCAGACTTGAAAAAGTCTGACATCCCTCCAGCCCTTCAGCGGATATAAAAAAGTTCTCTAGGGACATCCCTGCCAGATGTACAGGATGATTAATCTGTCCGGCGGACTGCCAGAAATCCTTCGGGACTTCCCTGATCTCTGCAACAGGTGTTGCAAGCTTTCTTTCTGGCACATGAACTTTAGGAACAGGCTGATTCTGCTTATAATCGTCCGGCTGTTCATGAAAGCTTTTATTCATTAAAAACCAGGCTGGCTCCTGATTAGTCGAGCGTGCACCATTTTTAGAGAAGCGGAAATAAAGCTTATGCTCCTTTAGGGCAAAAAGCTTCTCCTTCAATGACCAATCACCAACCACCCATAAGGCACCCTTCTTATCCCGTTTATCTATATATTCCAGGCCCTCCTGATTTAGATACTGAAACAGAAAGAACGATTCCTTTTCTTCTCCCGCTTCTCCCTCAGTGACTTGATCTTCCCGAAAAGCGAGCCGCTCTTTTTCCTCTTTTATAGCATCGAGCTGCTGTTGAATTTCATCTCGCATTTTGTCGATCTGCTGCATGCCCTTTTCAAAAAACGGCTTCATCAGCTCACTGATCTGCTCCTCTGACAAAGATGGATTTTCGCTTTTCTCAGGAGCACGCAACTTATAAACCGGTGCCTCAAAGTCATAGTTCACATACACCTGCATATACCAGACACTGATATCAAACAAATAACGGTGCGCCTTCATCCCATCCTCCAATGACGGTGGAGTGAGATCATGGGCTGCCTTATTGCCCATCTTGCGCACCCATTCAAGCTTTATGTAAATATCCTCTTCAATCGCATTTTGACGATACAGCTTATGAATGCGCTCCGAATGCTTCAGTGGATACACATCCTCAATGCCCTCGTCTTTACTTACCAACTTAATCAAATTTTCTGTATACAGCCTTGCCTGAATCATCACAGATTGAGGTTGGGAAAACAGCATACTCTCCAGATCCTCTGCTAGCGCCAACAAATCTTTCGAGACCACCTCAATAAACTCAAACAAACTCTTCCCTCTCATCAAACGAAGCCTCCCACTTGCATTACATTTGTTACATCATCTATACAACTATGTAACAACTATTTTAACAAAAAAGTGGGGTTTTGACATTTGAGGTTAGGAGTTTGCGTGGTTAAACAACATGTTTTACTTATGATGCGGTTCACCGTGACACTTCTTTCGGTAAACTTTATTTACTATTCTATTTTATTGAACTCCTTGAGAAGGTCAAATGTCCTTTGAAGTTCATCTTCAGTTGTTTTTCTATAAACCAGTTGTCCCATAGCTAACATTACAAAGTTAAACTTATCAAAAGTATGGTTAGTATATTTTCTATTTCCACTCCAGATATCCTTCATGAAGTTATTCATTTGCAAATGATAATAGGTAGGCATTTTCAAATCATTTACCTCGTAAAAATAGTAATTATAATCGGCTTGTCCATAGTTAAGAAATTTAAGATGTTCTTCCTCACATTCATTACAAGAGATCGCAATTTCCTCTACTACATTACTTGTTTTATTCTGAATAAAAATAATTTTTGCATCTTCACTGTGTTCTACTAGTTCCTTTGAACAATTTTCACAATATAAGAATTGTGGGTCTTTTTTAGGAATGAAATTCGACAAGGTTGTATTTCTTATTAGAATACAATATTTTTCCCAGGATTTTGGGAAGTGTCTTTGAAATAATATCCTTCCAGCACTACTATTTATTAATTCTCTTTCAATCCTTGCACTATTAAATAGATCAAACTCATCTATTGATTTTGAATCTACTAACTCGTTAAGTTTGGTAAGTAGAGGCGACGATATAGAAGCAGAATAAAAACTTAAAAAACCATTACATTTCTTAGCTTTAACTCTATCTGTTATATCTGTTTCATCTGATCTATTCACAGAATTTGAAGAATTTCTATGAGCAAAATGCTTGCAACTTACTAACCATAAGAAATCACTCACTTTATCTTTTACAATAAGATCCTTTCCTCCATCTGGACCAATAGAAGGTGGATCAATTAGTTCAAATTTTTCACTTAAAAATTCTTGTGCAAATAGTTCCCAACTTTCTAAGTCATTCTTTATTTCTTTAAAATCTATAATACCCATAAATTCCAATTCTCCTTTATACAATAAAAACTGAACTTTGTTATATTTCACTATTATTAATAAAATGCCTTCAATTCAATATGAAGGCATTTTACATATCAGACAGATAAAATAGATTTTAATTTATTAAAGATTATATCACTACGTTTCTCAATAAAAGTATCAAAGTCTAATAGTTTTAAACTTGCCTTTGGTATATAGTGTTTATCCATATAATCTGTTCTCTTATTTTGATCTAGATACGTTTTTACTATCCATTCATCAAACATCAAATTGGACTTTTGTTGATTTGGAATACCTTCAAGGAGTTGTAGATTGACTATTGAATTACATTCACTAATGAAAATATCTTGTTTATAATCTGGTACACCATTATTAGATAATTTTTTCTTTGTAAATAAACTTTTCGCAAATATGTGATCAAGATGAAATTTGTTTCTAAAATCTAAAGTCGGATAAAGTAATGCTAAAACAGAGAATGTATGCTTCTGACCATATTGATAGGTAAGCAAGTTGCTAATCTCATCATCATTAAACGAAAAAGATTTATTACTACCTTTAAACTCATCAATAATAGCATTAAGCGGGAATTCAGCATGGTTAGTTAGTATAATTTTTCTTAATGGTCTCAAAACATTGTCAGGCTGTCCGCTAAACACTCTTTTCAATAAAGCAAGAATTAGCCACTTATGTATTCGCTGCCTGTCACTATTATAAGAAGAAGATTGAACGTAATTATGTGGTAATCCTATTTTCAATAAATAATAAGCAATTGGGATTATTGCATTATTAGATGTTAAGGTTTCTTGATTATACCCAAAGTTGGATACAAGACTTACAGCTAATCGAATAGCTTTTTTTACATTATCCCATTTCAGCTCAATTTTCTGCATTGTTTCTGAATCAAAATTATCAACTTTAAATGCAATATCACTGAAATCACAAAGCACTAAACACGATTTCAATACAAAATCCTTGTTAAAGTTAAATCCATCGCCAATCTGATTTATTTCGTCTACAAATTCAGTGATTTCTTTTCGGGCATCTTTATTCTTCCATTGAGCAGTTGCAATTGAGAGTAGTAAGTCTGAATAGCTTAATGCTGTTCCACCACTGTTTACACGAATAAAGATATTTAAAACTTTATCGAGTTTCTGTTCTTTTTCCAAATAGTAATTTATACTCGGTGTTTCATTAATAGCTTTATAAAGTTTAAAAAGTGTCTGGTTAGCAAACAAAGCCTTTTCTTTTTCAATCGAACCTAGCCCATTTTCTATAAGATACTGATTCACTTCATATTGATCCCTAATATCTAAAATATCGGAAACCTTATACCAGTAAGCAAGATTATTTGTATTATCAGCAGCAGCACTTTCTTCTGTTAAGAACCTAAAATCATATACGGTATCAAATTCTTCTGAAGGTGCTAATAAATCAACATAAAGTTGTTGTTTAGGGTATGCTAAAGGGTTTTCTCTACGCATTCTTGGAAGTTTGTATGCGTAACTACCCTTTAAACCAATATACATTGAGGTCAAACGTTGCTGACCGTCCAATATAGCTATAATATCCTCTTCACCACTAATACTTGCATTGGGGTTATGACGGTTATCTCTTTCATGATATTCTCTTATAAACTCGTAAAATTGAAATTCCTTACTTTTTTCTTTATTTACATACCAAAAGAGAAATGAACCTACAGGATAACCTTGCATCAATGAGTCGAATAGTCGTTCAATTTGGTCAGTATCCCATACGAATTCACGTTGTATAGCTGGTAGAATATATTTTTTCCGATGGATATTTTCTATAACTTCTCTAATTGTGAGAGCTGTTTGAAACGCCATTTTTCTCTCCCCTTTCTAAAACTCAAGATGTTAGAAACATTTTTTACATTTTTTGTATCTTAGTTGACCATAAAAATTTCTATTATTGATTTCAGCATTACTTATGGATTCAAATTGATACCATCCACCATCCTTTAAATTGCGTTCAATTCCTTTAGTTGTGGTTTCACTAGATAAGACATATGAACAAGATTTTTTATGTACCGTGCAACATTTATCTGGATAATCGACATTCATCCATATCATCACTCAATTCCCCTTATCAACATCGTCAGTTTTATTTACCAATCATTTTGTCTGATTCTCTTGTCCATAAGGATGGCAAATAAATATGAAGGAGCCTGTAGACTTTGTAATGGAACAGTATTATCTAATGGTACATCTTTTAAGGCTTCAGCAAAGGTGCTTTTAGAAACGATACGATTTGTTCTGCTTAATTTTATCGTATTACCTTCTACTTTATAGGTAAATTCTCCACCTTTAATTTGTTTGAATACTTGCCCTTCATTTTCATTTATTCTTTCCCATATTACTTCAATCATCAAATCAACCTTCCTAAATTTCCAGTTAAATAGGTATGTTATTTAATTGCTTATTTTCTTTATTAGTTCAACTTACATATTTCTCCACAAATAGCCAATATACCTCCAATTCATATTATAAAAAAAATAGTTCCCATCACGATATGATAGGAACCTTGCTTATTGAATAGAATCATTTTATTTTTTACTAAGGAACATTTCAAATATGACCTTTTTCTTTTAATGAAATAAACTTATCTGCGCACACAACAAGATGATCCAGTACATCGATACCTATGATTTTTCCAGCTTCAACTAATCTCTTGGTCACCTCAATATCTTCACGACTTGGAGTTGGATCATTGCTAGGGTGATTATGAGCAACAATTACGGAAGCAGAATTTGAAAGTATAGCTGGTTTAAGAACTTCTCTGGGATGCACTATGCTGGCATTTAAACTCCCAATATGACATACATTTATTGTAGTAGGTTGATTCTTTGTATCTAAGCAAACAACTATAAAATACTCTCGATCTACTTCAACTAAGAATTGTTTCAGTAGTTTATAAGCATCTTCTGGCGACCTGACATTTCTTTCTGGATAAAGGAAACTATTCTCTTTAACCAACTTTAGACTAACAATGTTTACTCTCTTAGCTGGTTGCTTTTGAAATTGATCTACTTCTAATAACCTTAATTGCTCATTTTGTATCGGTAAATAATTTTTCATTTTAACTTCCTCCATGATATCGTTTAAAATTTGGTTATAAAACTAAAGTAAAATTAAAAGAGGACGGATCTTCAACTGAAGATCCGTCCTCTTTTTCATCCAATATGTGATTTTTTGATTTTCCATCAAAGTGTAATATTATCGATTCAACTTTCCTTTCTTTACTTAATACAATTTTATCAACCACTAAATTTAAGATTGTTTTTTTCTGATCATGATTAGCATTTCTAATTATCTCGTTTAAATTACTCATTAAATTCTTAACTACTTGGAATTCAATAGGGTCAGAATTATTTAATCGGAGTTTTTCTTGAATTGATTCTTTATGTTTCCTTTTGATTTCAATATCTTCTGAAATAGACCCAAGCCTCTTCGAAAGGTCTTCTTTCGTGATCATACCGTCTTCAAATAGTTCAAACCACTTACTCTTTTTATTATCATATCCACGAATCTCCCTATCAATATGCTGTAGTTGTTCCTCTAAAGGTTTTATCGTGTGCCTTCTTTTTTCATTTAAATTATTTACAATGTCGCTTAATAATTTTTCGTTTAATAGATTACTCTGTATCTTATTAAATACAATTTTTTCTGTTTCATCTGCCTTAACACCATTTGACCTACAAGCTGCTGTACCCTTATTTCTCCAAGCTCCACAATGATAATATCTGTGAAGTATATAACTTCCATCCTTATGCTTTTTCTTAACCCTTCCTGCAACCATAGACGAGCCACAGGCTGGGCACTTTAATAAGCCAGTTAAGGATAAGAACCACTATATACCCTATTGGGCTTATGGGATCTTTGACTATACAACTTCTGAACCTTTTCCCATAAATCCACAGTGATTATTGCATCATGCCCTCCATCCACAATAATGGGATTTTTATTTGTTCCCTTTCTCCTCTTCTCACTCCAATTTTCCCTGCGATTATATCTAATTTTTCCAATATATATAGGATTCATCAGAATTTCTTTTACTGCGTTTATTGAAAACATATTTCCCTTTTTTGATTTATAACCAAGCTTATTAATATGATTTGTAAGGCTCTTTAATCCCCTCCCTTCGGAATATAGTTTAAATATTTCTCTAACAATGAATGCTTCTTCTTCTACTACCTCTAACCTTGTTTTAGTATCATCTTTGTTACTCTTGGCACTTATATATCCTAATACCTGACCTCCATTCCACTTTCCTAATCTTGCTCTTTGTTTCATTCCCATTTTCACGTTATCTACTATGGTCTCCCTTTCGAACTCACCAATAGATGCTAATACATTCATCATTAGTCTTCCTTGTGGAGTTGTTGTGTCAAAGTGTTCAGAGCAACTTTTAAAATTCACATTGCTTTTGTTTAACTCTTCTACTATCTTAAGTAAATCTAAGTGATTCCTTGCTAGTCTGTTTGTTTTCCAGACCCATACCTCATCAAATTTCTTTTCTTTTGCATCCTTAAGAAGCTGCTGTAGTTGTAACCTCTTCTCCATTGATTTACCGCTGATGCCACGATCAATATAGTTAGAAATTACTTGCTTACCATCCAACTCAATCCTTTTTCTTACCGTATCAATTTGTGCATCAATAGAATATCCTTCTTCTGCCTGTTCAGCCGTAGAAACCCTTGCATATATAACAGCTCTTATCATTTCTCTTTCACCTCCATTTCAACAATTAATTCTTGATAGAGCAAATCACTTATTAATTCAATTAAAATTGTATATATGCTTTTTTCATTACTCTCGACCATCCAGCATTCCCCCTGATAGTTTTAATATTTGTAGGAATACATGCATACCAGGACTTATAACATTGCTCAAAGGTATAATATATATTTAATATCCTGGTAAATACTCTTTATATATATTGATTATGCATGCATCTTAACTCTTTTATATTTGTAGCCAATTGTAGAGAAAACGTAGTAAATTCTTAACCTTAAAATCTACAGTTTTATTGTTCTAAAGATAGTAAATTAAGCTATTTCAATGATTTGTGTAGATAAAGTAGCCGCTTATTATCAAACTTCTTTTAAATGCTCACGCCCTTGAACTATTTGTTTCAACGCAATTCCTGTGAATCCATCGAGTGGTGTAGACTTTCTTAATCGGAATTTTGATTGTCTAATAGGTAGTTTTTTTATTTCGTTAAAGAAGTCTTTTTTGCTAAGCATATTATGGCAGTTATCTCTGGCATAGTTTATATAGGCTGAATAAAGATCTCTCTTATGAACCCTACATTCATCATTGTTAGGTTCTAACTCACACATCACCGTTATAAAATCATTTATATTGCTCATTTCATTTTGATACTGTTTTTTAAATTCAATAGAATCAAGACATTCGGTAAATATAAAATTATTATTTATTAACCGCTCCAAACCCTCTACAGCCCATTGGACAATATAATCCTTTTCGGAAAGAAGCTTTTCCTTCAATTTGTAGTCTCTTTTACCTTCTGGAATCGTATTATTAAAAACTACAAACAAAATTCTGTCTGTAAATGCTGTGGTATTGTCCAATGTCTGTAATTGAGGCATAGCATTACCAGCCATGATTATTTTAGCTTTATTAATAAAATTGATGGCAGATTTATATTTGATATCAGCTCTTAATCTATCATTTCCTATAAGCGCTTTTATTGTATTTATATTTTTTAATGCATTGTCGTTTAATTCACCACAAACATTTAATTTCTTCTTAAATAAATCGGATAAAGAAAATCTTCCGCTTAATTCATGAAGGGGTACATTACTTGTGTAATCCTCTCCAATAATTTCTGTCAATACTTCTAGAATTGTACTTTTCCCAGAGTGTGGGGCTCCAATTAGTGCAAACCACTTTTTTGCATTAGTAAAATTTGAGATTGCGTACCCTATTAGTTCCTGAATCTGCATTGTCTTCTGCTCATCACCCCTTGTACATTGATGGATAAACTGCAAAAAGTGTTTCCCTTCCGTCCGATGCGTAGTGTAATTAGAATTTATAAAACTAGTAAAGCGATATGTTGGAGAATGGTTTAACTCCCTGCCTGTTCTTAGGTCCAATACACAATTATTAAAATTAATTAAGTAGGCGTAGGGATCTAAATCGTCTTCCTGTATCTGAATTGCCTCACTACTTTTTAAGCGGTCAATTATATCGTCAACTCTGCCCTTAGATAGTAATCTTTCTACCTTATCTGACCAACCGCTTCGTACTAGTGTCCTAATTTGATATTCTTCAAGTTCAAAGAAGCAACCTTTGCTATTGTTATAAAGGTAAAGGCTCCCTTTTAAACATTTCAGGGTATATTTATTGAGGATTTTTGAATAAATATCATACTCTATGTTTTTATTATTTGAATCCTTTTGTGGCTCATCCTTAATGTTTTCCCCATTTCCAACTATTTTCTCAGCGATAACCTCATTAGAAACTATGTCCCAGACCTTGCTTTGTTCCTCATCCAAGGAATTTTCGGCTAAGAACCCATCATCTAACTCCCCATACTCAAAGTTAAGTATTAGGTTTCTTCCCAACGGTTCGAAATTAATCTCATGATTTCTTAAATAGTCTTCTGGAATTTTACTAAATACCGTCTTTAATAAATTTTCACATTCCTTTATATCACTTAATTCATTATCGTATAGGTATTCGTCAGAGACCGAGTCAATCGGTAAACTGTTTATTTTTTTTCGAATAACATCCTGAAAATCACCTGCTTTTCCCATTCTTTCCTTACTCCTTCAACGTTTTAATTTTGCAAGTTTCAGCATCCTCATCTTCAAGAAGTAGGTTGTGAATAGCAGGAAAAAGAGTAGTTACTAAAGTAAATGCATTGTTGCGTAGATCTTTTAACAGGAATTCCTTTCTTACAATTATTTCGCTAATCTTACCTTGCAACGTACTATTGAAAATTGTTAATTGAGCAAATGACTGGTTTTCTATATAAGCAATCAGCAGATTTTTTTCATTTACTTCATCTTCGTCTTTGAGGACAAAAGCTGCTTCTTTGCTATAACAATAAAAACGCTTTTTATCTGAATCCCTTCGGTCTACAATTATTCGTACCTCATGGTTTGTTATATTTTGTTCGTTTGACAATGCTATTTTTCTACTACCAATATTTCCATTACAAACCTTTCCGTTTGGTGTAATGTGACAAAGCAGAAGAACTATAGGATCAATTCTTTTGTTACCTATGCATACAAATGAATTTTCACCGTCACTTGCTAATAGTTGAATGTTAGAATTTCCTTCTGTCATTTTCTCAATAAGTTTTTCTTCTGCTTTAGTCAATTCATTTACAAGAGCCATATTCTTATCTCTCCTTTTAGTTATTACTTACAAACTAAAAGTAACACCCCTGTTTCCTTGATATTTATTTTGAAAATTCAAAATATACACCCTTAAAGCCTAATAATAGTAAAGCCGCTCTCAAAGAAAGAGAGCGGCTTTACTATTTTAAATTTATTTTTTTTTTCAAAAAATAATTTGTCTAAATCTATATTTACACTAAGGAATTTATCTTTCATTAAGCCAGGATCAACCTCCAAGCTACTAAAGACCTGCAAAACTTCTTCTATCCCCAAATTTTTTTCTAATCTTAAAGCAAGTTTTTCACCCCTAGTAGCAAACTCCCTTGCGATATAATAAAAATATGCCTCTACTAAATCGGGTTTAACTCTGATTGTTTCAAATAAATCATTAATTGCCTCTTCGCTGAATTGTCTCCGAATCCCATTTACCTTCTTTACCTTTTTATAGAACTCAATGAAATCCTCTGAGTAATTAATTCTACTTTCATCTATATGGAATATTGACTCATCTCTTAAATCTGCTAGTTTATAACCTGCAACTCCTTTTAAAGTATGGTAAAGGAACAATTTTTTCTTGATTTCTCTTAACCTGCTCACTTCCTCTTTCTCGGTTACTTCATCACTTTTAATTGATAATTCACCTTTAGGAGCCCTTATATTTTCAATCAAGTATTCTTTTAACAAAGGAACGTACAAAAAAATTAAAATAAACAATTCACTGTAGCCTTGCCCTTTGATAAAAGGAAAACTGTTATCCTCTTTAATGAACTGCTCTGTAAAATAAAGCTTTAACCTAATATCCTCGATTAAGGAGAAGGATGCAAGCACCTTTAAATAGTTATTTTTGTCTTTCTTTAATTTAAATTTTTTGAAATAATCACTGGGTAATACTGACCATGCTTTCAGTAAAAAAAAGACATTCGTTTCCCTTTCTATTTCAAGGATATCCCTTGTAGGATTAATTCCATTACCATGGTCATTTAAAAGTTCTATAAACTGATGATGATGAGTCAAGAGGTCATTGGGTAAACTTTCATTATCAAAATCTTTATCAATTCTTGGTTTTACAGATCTTTGCTTATTTACGTATCTTTTAAAATAAAAGGGAAAAAGAGTATGATTCCTTTCAGTAAATGGATAAGTAAAATTTTTAAATAACTCGGCTGCTTCATCTATCTTTTGCCTCTCAAGGCAACTTTCTTCATTATCATCATGAACAATTTCTACTTTTAAGTTCTCTTGTAAGTAACTTTGAAATCTTTCACTAAGCACATATTGTACTTCATTTTGCATATCCTCAAGTAATTCACCAATCGTTGTGCCAAGTAAAGGCTCATCAGGAAAAGATATTGCAAGATCCACCTCTTGTTGGCTAAGAGTTGCTGCTTCCTCAAGAATCAAATGCAATACATATTTTTTTATGTATTCCTCAACTACAGTAGCTTCCAGATCCAAACCAGCACATACATCTTTAAATTTTTCACCAAGATTAACTGCTTCTAGTATATCTGCGTAGCTTCTTTCATTGCTTCTAAATTGAAATCCTAATTCTTTATACAATTCCGCTTTTAATTTATTGGTTAACCTTTGCATTTTACACCTCTTTAAATATAATCAGGTATTACAAATATACTTTTTATTAATTTACCAATGCAAATTTAGTTTTTATTGCTAGCACAAAATGTTAACAAGGTGAGAATGAACCTTTGTTAATCAATAAAAAGCAACAATAATCTAAAAAGGACTAGAAGGAGGTACACGATATGTTTGAGATGCATAATGATATCTTAACTATGGAAGAATTGATGGAAGCACTTTATATTGGAAGGAACTATGCTTATAAATTGCTGAATAGCGGAGAAATAAAAGGATTTAGAGTAGGAAGATCATGGAGAATACCAAGAACATCGTTAGAAGAATTTATAATTAATAGATGCAGAAGATTTCACTTAGAATGAACTAAGTGAGATCTTTTTTGTGTTCCTCTATGTTCCTACCTCTCATGAGGATTGCCTATCGGCATAGGCATCAATATTATAATATATATTTATCATCATGAATTATCCGTAAGAATTATTGATTTATTTACCACTATTCCATTAATTTGTGGAGCTTTTTAATTTAGCTCATTCAAAACAATAAGAAAACTAATTTCTAATTGGGACGTTACCAAGAAATAAGACTGCACATCATAAATATTGCCAAATAGGCTATCATGTAAGTCATCAATTCCTATATAATTGGAAATAGATATATTCCTAACGTACAAACTTCTTTTGAATGGAGCTACGAAAAGATGAGTGATTTATCCGAATCTACTAACGAAAAAATAATAAAAAGTAAAATACGTATCCAAAATCACGGTGAAGTGTTCACACCGAAAAGGATTATTAATAAAATGCTTGACTTACCTAACATTCGTGAAGCATGTCAAAACTTAACTTCTACTTTTCTAGAGCCTGCTGCTGGAGAAGGAGCTTTCTTAGTTGAAGTTTTAAATAGAAAAATGAAGATGGTAGTAAAGAATTATGGTGATAACTTAATACGGTATGAGAACTATTCGTTACTTGCTTTATCAACAATATATGGTGTTGAATTGCTTGAAGATAACGCTCAAAAATGTGTTATGAATATGTACCAAGTCTATTATGAAGCCTATCAACAACAAGCAATACAACAAGGTGCAAAGGTTAAAAAGAAGGTCTTAGACAGTGCAAAATTGATAATCTCAAATAATGTTGCACAGGGAAACTTTCTAACTAAATTAGCTCCTGATGGCAATCCTATTGTGTTTAGTGAGTGGAACCCTATAAACCTTCGCAAATATGGTAAGACAATTAAGGTTCAACGCACTGAATATACGCTTATGGATATTCTTGATGGTATGAAAAAAGAAGGTGGAGAATCACTAAGCCATTCAGTACTTGAGCAACTGGATTTGTTTGACTCTTTTGATGATGAAGAAATAGCTGTAAAAGAAAAAAAACAAATGAAATACGTTCCTGTGAAGATTACTAATGTATATAAGGAAGAGATGGAGGAAGTAAATGGATAAAACAATCATTAAACCGTATGATGAATTAGACTTGAAGATATATGCCTATACCTTACCTGAAGTTCCTTCTCATGAAGGTTACATCAAAATCGGTGATACGAGTAGGCAGGTCAAAAAACGAATTTTTGAACAGGTTGGAACCGCAGGACTTAATCCTAAAATTCTATTTGAAAAGGTCGCAAAGAAGTCTGATGGTACATGGTTTCATGATAAATCACTTCACCGTTTCCTTTTACAGAATGGGATTCCAAAAAAAGATTTTAATAGTCATGCTGACGAATGGTTTTATTTGAATGGAACACCAGAAAGGGCAGAAACCCTAACGGACAAGTTTATCAATCGTGATTATGATGAAATTCAAGTTGATGAAGCAAATTCTGACTATTTTCTTCGGAATGAACAAAGTAAGGCGGTTCAGTTAACGCTTGATTATTACAATAGTACGCAAGTACCTAGAGAATTTCTTTGGAATGCAAAACCTCGCTTTGGGAAAACACTGACTTCATATGATTTTGTGAGAAAAATCAATGCAACAAATGTACTTATTGTAACCAACAGACCTGCAATAGCCAATTCTTGGTTTGATGATTTTAAGAAGTTCATTTCTTGGCAAGAACCAGGAATGAAATTTGTTTCTGAAACGGATGCTTTAAAAGATAAGGCATTATCTCGTAAGGATTTTATTGATTTTATTAACTCTACTGACCATAAGAATCCATCACAGATTACCTTTATTTCACTCCAAGACTTGAAAGGTGCAAAATTTGCGGGTGGTGGCTTTGAAAAACTTGAATGGGTTGGTCAACTGAATTGGGATTTACTAATCATTGATGAAGCTCATGAGGGTGTTGATACCGCAAAAACTGATGTAGTGTTCGATAAAATCAAACGAAACTTCACTTTACATTTGTCAGGTACTCCATTCAAAGCGTTGGCAAATAATAAATTTAATGAAAATCAAATTTTTAACTGGTCGTATGTCGATGAACAAGAAGCAAAAAAAGACTGGGATTATACTACAGGAAGTAATCCATACGAAAATCTGCCAACACTAAGTTTATTCACTTATCAAATGAGCAAGATAATTGAAGATCGAGTGTCTAAGGGCTTAACGTTAGAAGATGATATAAATGTTGATTATGCATTCGACTTAAATGAGTTCTTCAGGGTTAAAGAAGATGGCAAGTTTGAATATGAAGCAAGCGTGAAAAAATTCCTTGATAATCTATCTTCAGGTAAATTTCCTTTTTCGACAGATGAACACAGAAGTGAATTAAACCATACATTTTGGCTTTTACCACGTGTTAACTCTGCCAAAGCACTTGAAAAGTTGTTAAATTCTCATCCTGTTTTTGGTGAGTATAAGATTGTACTAGCTGCTGGTGACGGAATAAGTGTTACAACTGATCCAATCCTTGAAGAAGAAGGAAAAGACTACAAGAAGAATGAGAAAAGTTTTGATAAAGTTAAAAAAGCAATTTCTGAAAATGAAAAAACCATAACTTTATCCGTTGGTCAACTTACAACTGGTATTACAATTCCTGAATGGTCTGCGGTGCTTATGCTTAGCAACATTAAGTCACCAAGTTTATATTTCCAAGCAGCTTTCCGTGCCCAAAATCCATATGAATTTGTTCAGGACGGTAAGCTTTATAGGAAAGAAAATGCATATATCTTTGATTTCGCGCCAGAACGAACACTATTGCTCTTTGACGAGTTCGCTAATAACTTATCAAGTGGTAGCTCAAAAACAAGTGAGGAACGCAAGAAGAAGATTAAAAAGCTATTAAACTTCTTTCCAGTGATTGGAGAAGATGATGAAGGTAATATGCATGAATTAGATGCAACTGAAGTATTAACCATCCCAACCCAAATCACTTCAACAGAGGTAGTGAAACGTGGGTTCATGAGTAATCTTTTGTTTGCAAATATCTCAGGTATTTTTGGTGGGAATTCTCCATTCAAGGAAATTCTGGATAAGATTAAGCCCGAAAAGAATAAGCGTTTGACGGATCGTAGAGAAGTCAATGTAACAACTCCAATGCTTGATGATGAAGGAAACGTAAATGTTCCTACAGACATTGTAATTAACCATACAAAAGATATTTTCGGAGACGCAATCTATAAAGTTGTGGATACAACCGATATCCCTGAAATACCTGAAGTTACAACTATTACTACTGAGATCAAGAACACGCTAAATAGTGGGTTTAGCAAGTTGAAAGAAACATTCAACATGAATAAAACTCAAACGGATAAAGTAAAAAATGAAGTAACTTCAGTCATTCAAGACGTGGTTCAAAAGAGTGTAGAAACTTATCAAAGCCAAGTTCGAGAAATCGAACATGACTATACTGAGCAAATTCAAATTGCTCAAGAAGCTCATGACGTGGTTAAAGAAGAGCAACTAAAAACAGAATTTGAACAGAAAAAGGTTGAAATAAATCAAACTTTTACTAAAAATCTTAATACAGAAGTAAAAGCAACGGTTGAAACTGCAGTAGAAAAGCAAGTTGTCATTGTGGAAGAGAAGAAGAAAAAGACCACTGAAGATGATGTTCGAGATCACTTGCGCGGCTTTGCTAGAACTATTCCTGCATTCCTTATGGCTTATGGTAATGAAGATACGACTTTAGCTAGTTTTGAAATACACATTGATGAACCAACCTTCGAAGAATTAACAAGTATAACTGTTGACGAATTCAAGAAACTTCGTGATGGTTTTGATTATGTAGATGAAGATGGAAATAACCGTAAAGTGCCTGGTTTATTTAATGAAGTGGTGTTTAACGCCAGTATCAAAGAGTTCTTCAATACAAAGAATAGGTTATCGAACTATTTTGACGAATCGCTTACCGAAGATATTTTCGACTATATTCCCCCGCAGCAAACAAACCAAATTTTTACCCCTCGAAGAGTGGTAAAATTGATGGTTGATTTAGTTGCTAAAAACAACCCAGGTATTTTTAGCAGCTATAATGTTAAATTTATTGATTTATACACTAAGAGTGGACTTTATATAACGGAAATCGTTAAACGTCTAAATGAAGGATTGAAAGAACAAATTCCAAATTATAACGAGCGTATTAAGTGGATTCTCGAAAATCAAGTCTATGCGTGTGCTCCAAGTAACATCATTTATAACATTGCAAAAAAATATATTTTTAGCGATTTTAAAGATATCTCTAGTAAAAATATTGTTGAATATGATCTAACCGAATATGCAAAAAGTAATACTGCTAAAAGGAAATTACAAGAATTATTTGGAGATGAGAATTTGAAGTTTGATGTAATTATTGGTAATCCACCATATCAAGAAATGGATGGAGGAGCATCGGCAAGTGCTAGACCGATCTACCACCATTTTGTACGTTTGGCAAAAGAACTCAATCCAGAATTAGTTTCATTCATTATGCCGACACGTTGGTATGCAGGAGGGAAAGGTCTGGATGATTTCAGAGATGAAATGTTAAATGATATTCACCTACGAGAACTTCACGACTGGTTAACCCCTGAAGATATTTTCCCTAATACCAATATTCGTGGCGGAGTATGTTACTTCTTATGGGATAAAAATTATGATAATAGTCATCACCTTACACGAGTTGTTACTCATGAAAAAAATATGATTACTAATGATGATTTTAGAGCAATGAAAATTGAAGGTGTTGATATTTTTGTTCGTGATGGAAAGGCAATAACGATTTTGGAGAAAGTTTTTCCCGATGAAAATATTGAAACAATGATGAATTATGTTTCATCACGTAAGCCGTTTGGTTTTGAAGGGAACTTTATTAAAGATATTAAATTCCGAAAAAGTAATTCTGGGTTATCAGATCCAATTCAGTGTTACGGAAAAGGACAAAAAATAGGTTATGTTGAAAGAAATGAAGTTACTATTCGCCCTCAATGGATTGATATTTGGAAAGTATATACTCCTAGAGCGAATAATGTCGGTACTGAATTAAATGATGATAATCTGAACACTTTTGTTGGAGCACCAAAAACAATTTGTACAGAATCCTATCTTGTAATTGGGGCAGAATTAGGATTAGATGAAATTTCGTGTAATAACCTTTCAAAGTACCTTACGACAAAATTTGCTAGATATCTTCATGGTATTGCGAAAGGTAGTCAAGATGCTACTTCTAAAACTTTTAAATTTGTTCCTATACAGAATTTCTCTAATGATTCAGATATTGATTGGTCTGTTTCTGTTCATGAAGTGGATAAACAATTGTTTAAGAAATATGGGTTATCCGATGAAGAAACCAGCCATATTGAAAGAAGAATTAAAACAATGTAAGTTGCATAAGAAAGTTAGAAGCACGCCAATATTGGCGTGCTTCTAACTTATTTAATACGAGTGACAAAGTTGCTACACTTAATTTCTTGATCAATTTCTCATCATTGAGATTTTTTATTACTTTGTCATCCTTATTGGTTTATCATATTCCTATTGCTATCCCCATTTACCTCATATCTAATTAGCCTCTTTATATCTTTAATACCATTGCTATCTGCTACTTCTAAAACATGATCATAGTATGCTTCATCATCAATAAACATAATAAATTTTTCCTTTGCCCGTGTAATACATACGTAGTGGTTTTGTAAATTTTCACTATTGCGAATTTTATAATAACGGGAAAAGCTTATTACTTGATCAAACTCTAATCCCTTTGAAGCAAAAACTGTCATTACTTTATGTTTCGATTCTAATATTCGGAAAGCCATATCATATTTAATATCACAAATACTCTCACAGAACTTTTTAATTTCATCTTTCCCTATTGATATTCCTAGATAACTAGATAATTCGGAAACTACTCCCTCAATTATATTTGGTATTAAATTTTCGGTCTTCTTTAATTTCCCTATAATATTATTAACTTCAAATCTCGTTCGGATTCTTTCATCAATATGGGTGTTTTCCAAAAAGTCGTAAATTGTATAAGTTGAGTTCTTTGAATATAGTGCAAGTTCTTTTAATAAGTACCCATTAGGAATACCTTCATCAATTGGGGTCTTGGGTATAAAAACAAAGTCAAACCCTTCTTGATTTAATAGTTCTGTTATCTTCTTAGCATCATTATTATAATTAGCAATAATTGTTACTTCTTTATTTAAATCAAGAATTTCTTCAAAAATAATACTTTTGAATTCATCCACAAAACCTACGAAATCTCTTCGCTCATAAAAACTATTAAAGCTATTGTATTCTATTAAAGTTACATTCTCTACGTTACTATGCAAATTCATAACGTATTGTGGATTATGAAATAGATTTGCATAGTTTTCAATTTCTTTATCACAACGAAAGTTGGTCACGAGTTCATAAGAACTGAAATTTTCATTCTCTAATAGTTCAAATACGTTACTTATTGCTCCACGCCACAAATAGATAGCTTGTTTTGAATCACCGACAATAAATAATTTAATATCTAATTCATTTTTTAACTTCATAAAGAAACGGTGCATATCCCTGTCGGAATCTTGATATTCATCTAAAAAAATCCAAGAATATTTTGCTTTAATATATTCTTGAGATGCTACTGACTTTTCTAAAATTTCATTAGCAAGTTTAAAATTAAAATTACGCTTATTGTCTTCAAAACTACCTAGGATATTTTTAGATTTCAACTGTTTTAATCCAGATGAATATGTTTCAAATTTATATTCATTCCCATATTCAACAGAGTAATCATTTCCGAACTCTTTACCTAATGCATCTTTAATAAATGGTCTTATAATCTCACTTTCAATAAAAGAATCATTTGTCATAACAACAAAGGGTTTCTTAATATTTTTTCCTGCCTTTTTTTTAATTTCCTCGGTTGCTTTTACAGTAAATGTTATTGCTGCTATCGTTCGGTGATCTCTTATTTTTTCGAGCTCTATTCCCATTTTCTCTACCATGATAGTAGTTTTACCAGAACCAGCACTAGCTGAAACCACTATATCACCACTGTTTTCTAAAATTCCATATCTCTCATCTTGATCAATCAATTTCATATGGTACCAACTTTCTTAACGATTCAAATAGAGGGTGCTTTATTATTTTTAAACAATCCTCTTTCGTTAACTCATTAGTTAATTCAATCATATTAAGTAATTTATGATCTTGGAGATAATCTATAGGGTTTGAGCCCAAAATATCTTCCATTCTGTCTCCAATAACTTCATATAAATCATGTTCTAAATCAATTTTTGATAAATATATATTATTATCTTTAAATTGCTCTATGCTGTCTTTAAAATCTTCATAAAGTTCTAGCTTTTTGTCCTTAATCATTTGGTTTTTTACTTTATTTGTCCAAACCCTCTTACCTTGCTCATTTTCATAAAAATAATCTATTTCAACAGGGTCTATGGATTGGTCTTTATCAGTCTCTATGAGTTTTAAACATCTCGTGATTCCTATTAAATCAAAAGAGGTTGCGTTACCCCTTTTTGCTTTTAGATCATTATCTGTTTTTACTATTGGTTTTATATTTAATCCATTTAATACTTCTACATACGGTTTAAACTTTATCCCGCTTACATCTAACAGGTACCCTCCATCTAACTCATATGTTGGGTATACTTCTTCTAAAATTTTCTCAAACAATACTTTTTCTGAAGGACCTTCTACTAATAGTACTTTTTCAGAGAATAGAGCTGTTGACAATGCTCTATTAAGTTCTTTTTTTACATTCTTATATTCTTCATTAACTTGATAAATATATGATTCACAACCTATCCGATCTTCTGAATAAATTCGAATTAATGAAGCATTATCCATTTCATACAATAGTTCAGAAGAGTGGGTTGATAAAAAGAAATAATTATACACTTTAGAATTAAATAATTGTTTGGATAAAGCAATTTGCATAGACCTATGTAAACTATTTTCTGGTTCCTCAACTAAGTAAATAATTATTTTATTACCTTCCTGTGCCTGAATAAGATGATTTATTAAGGAATAAGCTAATATCTTCTTTCTTCCATCTCCTGAAGTCGGATAGATATTATCATCATCTTCTCTTTTGATATAAGGAATTAAATTGCCAAAATAACCATTAATGGTAATTTCCGACTTCATTTCAATAGTTATTTTTTCTTTCTTTAATTTTCTATATTCGTCTGTAATAGTATCTTGAAAAGACTGAATAACCCCCATACTACTTATTTTTTTATTCATTTCCATTCCTAAGTCTTTAATCTCATTGGATATGGTAATGTCATTCTCATCCAACTTATTTTGATTAAATAGCTTATTTCTATTTTTTGAGAAGGTTTTTTCTAAGTCTATTGTCGGATCAACGTAAACAATCTTAAATAAATTATCAAGATTGCTATAGATACCATTTTGCAGGATTTCTTCTAAATTATTTATATTACTTCCCCAATAAATTTTAGGAATACCTACTCCTTCACTATTATCATAAGTACCTTTTACTTGAAAATAGAAGTTATCTAATTCATTACTCGATCTTGCCCCACCAACCTTAGCTATAATGTGCTGCGAATCTTCACTAGTTAAGCGATCTGATAGGTTTATACCTAATGTTATTTTTATAACTCTATCTTTTTCATTTTTAAAATAGTCAGACTCTTTGAAACCATTTTTACGAATATCTCTATCTAGTAAGAATCTAATAGCAAATAGTAAATTTGTTTTACCTACATCGTTCATTCCAAATACAACATTTTGATTTGTTAAATCAATATTTATTTTGTCAAAGTTACGAAAATTTTCTACGGTTAGGCTTTTAAGCTCCATTAGTATTCCCCTCCATTTAATAGTTTTTAAAATGAGAAATTTTCCCTTTTTACTATTATAACACCAATAAAATTAAAAGAAGTAATAGCCCCACACTGAATAATGGAGCTATTACTTCTATATTTTTTAAATTTTGTTCAATTATCGTTATAATAATGGTTTACCGTTACTTATGGTACGGTTCACCATTCTTAATCCTAAAAATATTGCTATGATCAGTAAACCATCTACCAATAATAGGGATGGATAATAGGGATGGATGTTAGCTTCTATAAGTAAGTAATCCTGATGTAGTGTTTCTTCTTTATATTCCAATCAATGTACTTTCTTTCCTTCAAATAATAATTTATATCGTGAAGGTGTGGATACTTCTCATTATCTATCGTGAACCGCTGTTGATTGCCTTGTAAAATCCAAAATGACTTGTTGATTCCTCTTGTCTCCATATGATGAAGCTTATTCGATAAAAACCAGCCTTGACCTTCAATATTATTTAGTAATTCTTGACTTTAATTAGTACACAATATTTTCTTAGGCATAGCCACCTCCATATTTTTTTATTTTTTTATTTATTATCTTTTTGGGCAAAGAATCATCTAGAACCTATGAGAATACAATGTTTAATTTACTAAAAAAAGGTCAATACACCCGATCTTGTGTAATATTATGGTAAAATAAATTAAAAATGTCTTACCAACAGTCGAGGTGTCCCAAATGCTAAAACAACTTCTCTCTAAACTATTACCGTCCAAAGATAATTCCGATGATTCAAAACCTGAAGTCATCATTCAAACAAAAAAAGTATTTTTATACGAAACGGATCGATCCAAACTTGAAACCATTATTCAGTCTCCTGCTCCCAAGGGTTCTCATCCTGGATATGTGTATATCATTCAGGAACATATGAACGGATGGTTCAAAATTGGGAGCTCTACTACGATCGATAAAAGCTTGGATGTGTTCAAGGTGAAATTACCTTTTGAATATCACCTCGTGTATCTTGTGAAATCTGGTGATATTCAGGTGACAGAGAAAGCGTTCCATGACCATTTTGCTTCGAAAAAGCTTCAGGATGAATGGTACGATTTCTCCAGCGAAGATGTGGCCTGGATCAAGGGTGATGCTTACACTCCTGACATTGCCAGTACGATTGGCACTCCCCTTCAAATGAACAATGATGAGCCTTTAACTCCTAAGCAACTAGACTATGCAAAATCCTTGATTAAGAGATTGGGAGCTTCTTATTCACTTGCCGTTGAAGAATCTGCCCTAACGCAAATGGACCTGAAGCGGCTGTCTGTGTATTTCCGCTTCAAAAATCAAGGTGCTTTGAAGAATCTTGTTGAGTCTGGTGTACTTAAGAAGAAGGAATTCGTTAATCGATAATAAAAAAAGGTATGAGCAAACGACTGCTCATACCTTTTTTCATCATCCACTTTTTTCACTGGTTTTCTTCTGTTCTTTCCTCTCGAGAAGGCATTGATCGAAGTAACGAGTGAATTCGGATTCTCCGGAATATGATAAGCACAAATATTCCTTTGCGCGGGTCATGCCGATATAGAGAAGGGAGACTTCTCTTTCCACATCCTCCTCAAGTGCAAATGGCATGTTATCTACATTTACAATGAAGACGGCTTGAAAGTCGAGTCCCTTGCTGCTGTCGATTGTACTGATCTTGACCCGGTTGTCATCCTTCTCGAAGCTCCGCTTAGATTCACTGTTTTCCGTTAGCCAGAAATAGTCGATCTGTTCTTTTTGAAGTTCGCGCTTTAGAATATCGATGTAGTTTGTGGTGAACGATTTCTTAATGCGATAGAGAATGAGCATTTCCGAGAACGGTACATGCTTTTCTTTATTCAGTTTTTTGATTTGTCTTGCTACGATTCTCGCTTCCTGATGGAAGTGATCTGTCTTGAGTATGGCTGGCTCAATCCCTTTCCTCCGTGTACTTTGAGGAGCAATAATCTCACCTTCGAATTCTCTCGTCACAACCTTATTTTTTAACGAGGAATGCGTTTTATAGAAGTCCCAGGCAAACTTCACCACTTGAGCGGTGTTGCGATAATTGATGCTCAGCACTTTCGATCTTCCTTGAAAACTGAGGCCCATATCCTGCAAATAACTTCTTTTACGCTTGTAGATGGACTGGGCGCGGTCCTCTACTAATAGAAGAGATTTCGTTTCTGGGTTGAGAAGGTTTGTGACCAGTTCAAACCAGGAGGATTCGAAGTCCTGCCCCTCGTCTATTAATATGGCATCATATGTAGGGAGAATGGCTTCCCCATTTTTAATCTTTTTGAGCACGGTAGGCAGCTCTTTTTCATGAATCTTAAGATCATTCTTCAGCCATGAATGAAAATTTCGAACGGAGATATGATGCTTCTTCTCTTTCGTATCTTCAGAGCAGGAGAAGTCAAAATCAAAAAGATTATCAGGTTCATTCATCATATGGAAGACAATCTGCTCAATGTTTCGTGCGAGGGAAATGTTGTAGCAGAGAATCAAGATTTTCCAATCTGGCTGTTCTTTGGCGAGCAGCTTTGCTCTGCTCGCCAAAATGAGCGTCTTTCCGCTGCCTGCTACTCCCCGGATTAACCGGTTTTTATCCCCAATTTGCTTCGCCAAATTTTCTTGATGCAAATCCATCGCTTTAATGTCATGTAACGAAAGTAAGAGTTGATCCTGGTACGGGACAGGTTGCTTGAACTCAGCACTAATCCGCACTTCAGGAAATAAGTGATACCTGATCGCATCCATGTCTTCCTTCGTAAGCGGCTTTTGCAGCCGGTACGGAATCGTGAACATGTTCAGGATCTTCTCGATTAATATTTCTTCTGAGAACCCGTCTTTATCCGGATCAATCTCATCCCTCGTCAAACAGAATGACGGTTCCACCACCGCATACAATCCATTTTCAATAAAATCCTTCTGATGCAAACGGGTAAACACCGCTCCGAATCCATAAGGGAATTTCAACTGAAATTGATATTTCCCTTCCAACTGGACGAGATTCTTATCCTTCTTCAACACATCCGCAATTTGAAACACATAATCCCTGGCCTGCTTCAGAGGATTCTTTGTCTTCCTTTGCTCCCCTGAAGACGTATATAAAATCCATTCATCATGGTTCAACTGAAACAACGTACTCTTTGTGTAATCCTTTACCTCTAACACCACAAGACCCAAGTCCGGTCCAATAATGACAAAGTCCGGCCTCTTCCCATGAATCTCAGGTTCATAATACACAATATAATCATCTGGCAAATACGTCTTCAACGTACGAAACAACAACCTCTCACCAGCCGTAGCCGACGATCGGATCGTCTCCGGTATAGTGTAAGCCATCTTAACACTCCAACTGTTTGTGATAGTTTACATTATACTACAAAAGACGCCCTATTTTGACAATAAATGGTTAGATTACTTGATTAATTGGGAAATACAGACTTACCTCTCTCGATTTGCATGTAAACCCATCCTTGGTATAGCTAATCCTCCACCTCAATCAAGAAAATCTTCTTATCAAATGCACCTCGTTCTGCTGCTTTCTCTTGGCGGATTTTTTCCACTTCCTCTAAAGTACTTCCATGCGAAGCGGCAAATGCATGAACGATTTCCATTAAGTCAGCTAACTCCTCCAAAGCCTCTTCTCTTGTTTCTGCCTCGCAATACTCTTCTAATTCTTCAAAGCTCTTTTTCTTCAATTCTGTTATGTATTCTTCTTCCGAGAGGATTCTTGTTGAGAACTTCTCTCCATTCGATTCAATAATCCCCGGGATTTTATCGCGAACCAATTTGTTATATGTCGGCATTGCTTTTCCTCCTATTTAAAAGATCAGTCCTACAAACTATTATTTTTCTAAAATTGGAATTTCACAAGAACTAGCAGGAAACATTCATCTTTTATGCTAGTTTACAGTACTTATCTAATTGTTAATTCAATATGTTGTTGATTGGAGCGGAAGGTGCGAGACTCCGGAGGGAATAGCGTGACAGGTGAGACCCCGCAGCGGAGCGAGGAGGCTCACCGCACGCCCCTCGGAAAGCGAGCATCCTGCAGCGGAAATCGACCTTACACATCCTCTAGTGAATAGCACATAAAAAAACTTGAAAAATTAACATATATTAACATAATGATACTCACTGTCTCTGGTCCCCCAATTCCCTCAACTTGATAATGGTTGAAAAAAGGGGCGAATCCTTTGACAGAGCGGGAAATTTTCGGTCATTGTTTAGGGAAACACATACGTTTAAGAAGGATAGAAATCGGCTGGTCTCAGGAAAAACTAGAGGAAATGGCTGACCTTTCTGTAACGATGATTGGCAAGATTGAACGGGGAGAAAGAATTCCAGAAAGCCTTACTCTTTTTAAAATAGCTGAAGCCATGGGAATCAGCTTGGACCGGCTTCAAGTTGATGTGATGGAATGCATGAAATAACACGGTAACTAACATACATACAAACTATCAACCTATTAGAAAGGATGTTGAAATGACTATCTATTCTTCCATCCGCTGCAGCGTTTGCGGAGAACAATTCGAAACGGACGATATGGTGTACTTGGACAGCATCTACTCATTGTTTCATATCGGATGCGCCAAAACCTGTGTTGAACCGATTTTGGGAACGGGGACTTTTGAGGAAATCGGTGAGAAGCATCCTTATTTTTATAAGGACGATATGAATGTGCATTAATCTTTTTACATAATGACTTGGATGCCTCTGCATGAATATGTGGAGGCAGCTTTTTTTTGTAAAATCACTGCAATTGAATTTAATCCATAAAGAAGACCTCTAGCTAAGAGGTCCAAGTATCAAATCATACTATTCTTTACTTTTGAAGGTATCATGACAACTTCAGTTTTCAAGTCAATTGGCTTGTATGCTTCGTCTATACATTCATTCCAGAATTCCAAATGCTTTTTATCAATCCAATGTTCAGAGTGCTCTACCTCTTGCCCGCCTTCCCCTTGGACTGAATACCAATACAGAAACTCTTCACCATTCAGATGTTCCCTGAAAATGGTCTCCACATACATCTGTTCTCCTTCCAAGGTAACAAGAACATCTGTCATATTATCGTTTAAGAACTTTAGCCATTCATCAACCCGTTCCGTTTTACCTTTTTTAACCCTAAATCTAGTTAATTCAATCTTCATATTTCTCCCCCCGTAAGTCTGACTTCTATATACAGACTTTAACAAAAGATTAATTCAAATCCTATCAGCAAAATCAATATCCTTTTAGAAAAGAGATTTGCAAAAATATTAATGAAAATGAGAATCAATTTAATAAAATCCTTCCATTCTCCCACTGATCATCCCACTTTTTTGATTCTCCTCCTTTCCTCCACACATCCAAACCCCCTCTCAATACTAGAATTTTTAGATTTATATAGGGAATCGTCAAGCATGTCACCGTCCTTGAATTCAACCCTGAGCTGAAAGCAGATGCCGTCCTTCAAGACCGTCTTCACCGCCTGCCGAACGTCACCGTCATCCGTAATGCCCATACAACCGAATTCACCGGTACGGACAAAGTCGATGGCATTACGTACAAGGATCGTGAAACATGCGAAGAGCATCACGTAGAATTGCAGGGCGTCTTTGTCCAAATCGGCCTCGTCCCGAACACCGACTGGCTCGGCGATGCAATCGATCGGACGCGATTGGGCGAGATCGTCGTCGATAAGCGTGGCACGACCAACGTCCCAGGCGTCTTCGCTGCAGGAGATTGTACCGACACCCCTTATAAGCAGATCATCATTTCGATGGGCTCCGGTGCCGCCGCTGCATTGGGTGCGTTTGACCATTTGATCAGGAGTTAATAAATTGTTAAAGCAATGGAAACAATTTTTATGTTGATTGAAGCGAGCATCCTGCAGCGAAAATCAACTTAACATCAGACAAAAAGCTTGAGGAAATATTATAACCTCAAGCTTTTTACCATGAATGTGAGATGAATTCCCATTTAGTCAATGCATCTTATACTTAAAGACTTCTAAAATGACAAGTTATTAATTTTGTTAAGGACAGTATTTTCGGCTTTTGAAGCTTTCATCCATAAAATAGCAGCATACACAATAAGTATACCGACAATCAGGTAGAGGTAAATAGGTGGTCCATCGGTTTGTTTCAACATAATAAACGAATTATTAAGACCGTGGAAAATGATCGTGACTAGAATCGATTGTTTGTTCACGATTAATAAAGAAAGAACTAACCCTGTAAAGAAAGCATACATTATTTGCAAAATTGTTTGTTCGAGAGATTGTCCGCCCAGAAGTTGTAAAGAGTGAGTCAATCCAAAAAGCACGCTTGATGTAAGAACTGCAAATCTAAAACCCTTAGATATGAGAATGTTTAGCATAAATCCTCGATAAAATATTTCTTCAATAAAGGCAACAATGAGAATTTGTGTGCCTAACACCAAGAATAAATGGGAGATTGAGGAAGTATCTATTCCGCCATTGCCAATGAATAATATCGCTAATATTAATAGCAACGGAGAACAGAGGAGCGTCATTTCCTTCAAAGGTTTCAAATTATCCAAAGAAAGGTAATTTCCCCATTTATTTGTTTTTAATAGATAGAAGTATACTCCCAAAGCCAAAGGCAATAATCCTATGTATTGAAAAAAAGGATTAGTAGGCGCTGTAATTGTTGCGTATGCCCCATTAACGGTATAAAAGAAAATAACTAATAATTCTAGACCAAAAATCTTGAGAAATGTTTTGATTTTAAATACCACCTTTATTTTTATAGTTTTTTGAAAGAATTTCTAAAATACTTTCAAATTCTCAGCAAACGAATAGAGAAAGACCCATACTAAAATTGGAATTTGACAAAACCAGCAGGAAGCATTGATTTTTTATACTGGTTTACACTAATTAGTATTTTGTTAATTCAACATATGTTGTTGATTGAAGTAGAAGGTGCGAAACTCCGGAGGTATCAGCGAGCAAGGCAATGCCCCAAGCGAAGCAGAGGAGGCTCACCGCCCGCCCCGCGGAAAGCGAAGTCTTGCACGGAAATCAACAGCGGTGTAAAAACAGATCCTAAATTAAAACTCCATATCCCTTCTTTTATATAAATAAAAAACAAGTCCGATCGGTCCGGTTAACAGTGTGGCAATCCAATAGAAATGTCTCCACCCGCCAGTCAAGTATTTGTCCGTATCATAGTAAACCCATATCGCCAAAATGAAAAAAATCGAGAAGCAAAAGAAGATCTCCAGTTGATGACCACTAAAGTCCGTATCACTTGTCATCGACAACCCGCGCATTTCACACCATCCCCCATTTTCTAATCGTTACTTTATAGGTACGATTGATTGCGGGGATGGTTTCAAGTTTTTTCCTCCTCTGCGGATATTCGGAGTTTCAAGTTCATAAAAAGACACAGAAGTGATTAAGGCTTCATCCCTTTACCGGTAAACCTTTTGTACGACATTGATACAAGTGTGGGAGACTGATAAAATTATGCTGGGGCTGTTTAAAAATTGCCCCAAACTATTTATGAACTTTTATACCCAAGTTAGATAATATAGTTTTATTGTCGACGCTGGGAATGAGCCTGATACTTAGATGAAATACTGGATATATTGAGGAATGAGTTGAAAGAAGGTAATCATATGGGGAGAGAGCGGAAATTCAATACAGTTGATTTATTCGTCAGTGCAAAGAAACTAATCATTCAAACCGGCTATGAAGGCTTTACGATTGGGCAGTTAGCAGCTGAGTTAAATGTTTCACGTGCAGCAATTTATAAGTATTATCGAAATAAGGATGAGTTGTTATTAGATTTAATGTTAGAGGAAATGAAGAATACCCTTTCTAGTTTTTCCTCTATTCCAAAGGAGATGCCATTTCTAGAAAAGATTGATTTGCTGCTGCAAAAAATATTTCAGTACAAAGATTTACATTTGATCCTTGGGATACAAGGCCTTATTAATACAAAAGATGCACCGCTTTTGGAAGAGAAGCAAAATCATCTTTCACAGATGCATCATGAATTATATAAGCCTCTCTTCCACATGGTACAACAAGGAAAGACGGATGGTTACATCGATATGGATCTGCCAAATGAGCTGTTAATCGGGTTTATCTTTCAAAGCATATCCATTCCGAATCACTCCGGGATGGCATCTGAAAAGGTCCTTGAACATACAAAGAAGATGATTTTAAATGGCATTATAAAAAATAAGTGACAAGAGTGTAACTTATATGTATAATAATTTTTGTAGCATATAAGTTATTTTTTTGCGCAAAAGTGACACATGTGTAACTTGTGTAGAAAGGAGAGTTTAATCGTGTTTTTAGCCATAAAAGAATTAAAACATTCGAAGTTTCGATATTTGATGATGAGCATTATCATCATTCTCATTGCATGGCTGGTTTTTATATTATCAGGACTTGGGAATGGCCTCTCGACCCTGAGTGCTGCAACCATTAAAAACTTACATGCAAATTATGTAGTGTATGAGAAATCAGCTGGTGCCACCTTTAATAAGTCTATTATTTCAAGTGATGTAATCGATGAGGTTCGCAAAAACAAAAATGTCAAACATGCCGCTGGTTTCGGTTCATCTGTGGCGTCGATTTCGAAAGAGAAAACAAATGACAATAACCAGAAAACAGATGTCGCTTTACTTGGAATTAATGCAGGATCATTTATTGAGCCAACCGTAATAGACGGGAAACAACTTTCTACAAGCAAGAGATTCGGGGTTCTTGCCAATAAGAGTTTAAAGGATGCCGGATACAAAATCGGGGATGAGCTTCTTGTATCCAACTCCAAAATGAAATTGACCATTATCGGCTTTGTCGAAAATGAAACATTCAACCATCTACCTGCATTATTTACAAATATGAATACATGGAGGGACTACCAATATGCAGCACCGGGTTCTGATAATGGAGTAAATAAACCCGTTCAAGCCATTACGTTGGATGCACCGAAATTGAACCCTGGAAAGCTTGATAAAGAAATCAAAGGGATTGAAACTGTGACGAAATCAACAGCTGTGAAAGGCATGCCGGGGTATAAGGAAGAAAGCGGAACGATCTTGATGATGCTTGCATTCCTGATTGTGATTTCAGCATTCATCATTGCGGTTTTCTTCTATGTTATTACCATACAGAAAACTCCACAATTTGGAGTGATGAAGGCGATTGGTGCATCCAATCGATTCTTATCAAATTCAATTGTTGCACAGGTGTTTCTCTTATCTTTAGTGGGTATTACGGCAGGAATCGGATTAACTTATTTAACTGCTCTTGCATTGCCCCAAAACATGCCCTTTGATTTAGATACTAAACTTGTAGTCTCATATGCAGTCGCGTTATTAATTATTAGCCTGCTAAGCTCAATTATTTCTGTCCGGCAAATCACCAAAATCGATCCGTTGACAGCTTTAGGGAGAGTGGAATAGATGAGTGGGATTCAATTAAAGCAAGTGACGAAAAAATATTATGAGGGAACTTCCACTGTAACGGCTCTCAAAGAAGCATCCATTTCAGTGAATCCTGGAGAATTAGTGGCCATTGTGGGTCCTTCTGGATCAGGAAAAAGCACATTACTATCCATTATTGGTGCATTAATCAAACCAACGTCTGGAAAGTTGACGGTTAACGGTCAAGATGTGGCAGCGTTAAATGCGAAGCAGCTCGCAGATTTCCGTTTAAATGAAATAGGTTTCATTTTACAATCTTCAAATCTAATTCCATATTTATCTGTTCTCGACCAGTTAGTTCTCATAAAAAAAATGGCTGGTAAAATCAATAAAGAAGATTATCAGTTTGCAAAGGATTTACTGACAGGGATTGGATTGCGAAATAAGTTATCCAAAATGCCAAATGAACTATCCGGCGGTGAGCGTCAACGCGTAGCCATTGCTCGTGCCCTATTCAATCAGCCAAGCGTAATTCTTGCTGACGAGCCGACTGCCAGTCTAGATTCTAAGCGTGCCCATGAGGTTGTCCAATTAATTGCGGATGAAGTTAAAAAACGAAACAAAGCGGCCCTGATGGTCACTCACGATGAACGTATGCTGGGTTATTGTGATCAAGTCTATCATATGGAAGATGGAACCTTGCTGCTACAGTAATTTTAAAAGATGCTACCAGCTGTGCGTTAGTGGAAAATGAGTCGTCTGTTAAAAATTTGATCAAAAGGAGTGTTTAGAATGATTGTTATCACAAACCGCATCAAAACCAAAAAAGGATTTGCCGCCCATATCGCACCATCCTTCACGAAAGACCAGCAAATTCATGAATTCAAAGGCTTTATAAAAACAGAAGTATTAATCAGCCATGACAATAAGGAATTTGATGAAATGAACGTGAATATGTACTGGGACAATTTAGAGGACTTCAAAACTTGGCGTGAAAGTGATGCGTTTAAAAATGCCCATAAACAGTCCCTAAATGGAACTGGATCAAACGAATCCCCTTTGCTTGGAAGTCAAATCATCATTTCTGATGTAAGTTCGACAACTGAAAAGTAAACATACCGTTTACCTGAATGAAATAGCTAGGATTCTCTTAGAGAAACTAGCTTTTTCTTATCTTTCTTTGCCGTATTCATTCCACTTTGAGATTGATTCTGATGTTCAAGGTAATCTTCAAAAACGTTATTATCCATATTGACTCCCTTATTGAAAAATTAACGCTGCCATTGTGGTCATTATGGCAAAAGTCAAAGTTGGCACGAATCTCCGAACCCATTCCAATAATACAATATCAATCATCGCAACGTTTTTCAGTTAAACATTCCTCTTCCGGTATTATTTTAATCTGTTTCCACTTTTCATTGCTTTTTCTCTTGAATTGAGCGATTTCTACGTCCGTTCCATTCGTCAATGTCACATAAATAAAACAATAATCAGCTCCATCCGTGCCATGGAAGTAAATATTTTTAAAGTATCCATTTTTCTCAGTCGGGTATATGTGCTGGACCAATTTGCACCAACCCCCATATTTAATTGCTACCACGTCCTCCCCACTCTGGTCCCAGCCATGATAGGGTGCGCACAAAAAATCTTCTTCCATTTTACTCAATTCTGAAATTCTAAAACCCTCATTTTGATAAACAAGATGGATGTATCCGTATGAGTAGCCAAAATATTCAGCCCGCTTCCCCAGCTTCCCCTCAATTGTTTCAATTTCATAAAAAAATTTTATTCCTCTTTTTTCATCGGGCACCCGTAAAAGCTTGATCAAACTCGTATGCCCGATCCCGGCAAAAGAACGAACATATTCATCATAGCTTAATTGATTTTGATACTCTTTAGACAGAAAATTATAGGCAATCGGAAATGGAATACGTGCTTGACCTACCGTGCCGCAGCTCCTTCCATAGATGTTATCAGCTTCACGCAGGACGCTAAAATAGTTAAGAAGAGTATCCTCCGGGGTGCTCGTCAATTCAGGAGGCAACTTGATTTGATCATACGTTTTTCCAGAAAAATGTGCATAGAACTCCGAACTCTCAAATCTTAAATTTAAGGCTTTTAGGCAAGATGGACGAAAGTATTTCTCCATATTCATCACCCCTTTTTTCAGTTTATGGGGGATTGATGGATAGGTGAAAGACCTGATTCTCTTCTTCACTCCATTAAGGTTTCAATTTCTTTTATGGCCAATTGGTCATTTGCTTCTCTAAACGCAGTAATTGCTTTTTCAAAACATTTTGTTGCCCCTATGCCAATTAGCTTTTATTTTGATTCCCCACTAATAACGATAAAGAAACAGCCAACTATATTGCTGATTGGACTGCTATTTTCTGTGTGTTCGCACCCTTCAGAGCTATTCAACTATTAGTTTTTCTAAACGGCTCTGTCAAACACCGCTGTTGATTTCCATGCAAGTCTTCGCTTTCTGCGGGGTCTCACCTGTCCCCCTAATCCCGCTGGACATTGAACCAGCTTCATTGAGTCAACACCGCACGAAGAAAATGTGGAAGCATTTTCGAGGAGTCTACGACTTGCACTCCAATCAACATCTGGAAACGATCTCATAACAATAATAAACTTTAACAATGTCTTCTAAATAACCCGCTGCTCCTTCCAAGCCAGGATCTGCCCATCATCCGCACCAAGCCATTCTTTTAGGATCGCTTCCGTCTGCTCCCCTCTTTCAGGCGGGGACGACATTTCCCCATGATCTAAGTCCGCATGCATTTTCACAAAGCCTTCACGGGAAACGAAATCTTTCTCCTGAAAATAAGGATATTCTGCAAGCTCTCTTGCTTCCAGAACAGGCGCCAGGCAGCAGTCCACTTTTTCACCGAAAGCGGCCCATTCTGAGAGGGCTTTGCTTTTGAAAAGATCGGTCAATTCAATAAAGACAGAGTTGCTTGGATCCGGTTTGGAATAGTGGGCAGAGAGCCAATCTTCCCGGCCGAGCGCCTGACAGAAGCTGTGCCAGAATTTCGGTTCGAGGGCACCTAGGCTGATATAGCGTCCGTCTTTTGTTTCATATAGGTGATAGGAAATGACGGTGCCATTCAGTACCTCGACGCCATTCGAGTAGCCCGTTTCTTTTTCGATGAGAACATGGTTGGTCATCATGGAAGCAAGCGCATCGACAAGCGAGAGGCAGTGATAGCTTCCTTTTCCTGAAACACCGCGGGCAACGAGGCCGGCAAGGACCCGTTCACTTGCGGCCATCCCGCCGATGTAGTCGGCAAAGGTGTGCCTCGGGTGGACAGGTCTTCCGGACGCATCCTTCAGCTGGGCCAGTGCACCGCTCAGGCTCATGTAATTAAGATCATGGCTGCCGAGCGCTGCCATTTTTCCTTCTTTTCCGTAGCCGGTGATCGAGCAGTAGACCACTTTCGGATTGATTTCGCTGACCTCTTTGTAGCCAAGGCCGAGCTTTTCCATGACGCCGGGCCGGAAGCTCTCGATGACAGCATCGGCTTGTTTCAGCAATCCGATGGCAATCCTTTTCCCTTCTTCATGCTTCAGATTCAAGGTGATGCTCTTTTTGCCGCGGTTATGGGCTTTGTAGACACTTCCATTTCCGTTATGCCTGGCAGGATCGCCGTCGGGGGCTTCGACCTTGATCACTTTCGCCCCCAGCTCCGCCAGCCTTAAGGTCGCAAATGGCCCCGGTATATAGGTCGTAAAATCAACAACCTTGATTCCCTCCAGCATGGCCTCTCTCCCCTTTCGTGATTCAATCGAGGCGTTCGATGATGGTCGCATTCGCCATGCCGTGCCCTTCACACATCGTCTGCAGTCCATAGCGGCCGCCGGATTTTTCGAGCTCACTCATCATCGTCAGCATCAGACGGGCACCACTGGCACCTAGCGGATGTCCGAGTGCGATTGCACCGCCGTTCGGATTGAGTTTGGCCGGGTCGGCGCCAGTCTCTTTTAGCCAAGCCATCGGGACTGGGGCAAAGGCTTCGTTCACCTCAAACACATCGATATCCTCAAGCTTCAATCCTGATTTTTTCAAGACTTTTTCCGTCGCCGGGATCGGTCCTGTCAGCATCAACGTCGGGTCGGAACCGACCACGACCCTTGTGTGCACCTTGAAGCGCGGCTTCAAGCCCAGTTCTTCTGCCTTGTCGCGGCTCATCAAAAGAAGCACGGCAGCCCCGTCGCTGATTTGGCTGGAGTTGCCCGCATGGATGACGCCGTCTTCCTTGAAAACTGTCTTCAGTCCAGCGAGGACTCCCGGCGTCGTGCCTTCCCTTGGACCTGAATCATCCGTCACGACAGTCGTTTCACCGTTTTCGAGCGTCACCTCAAGCGGCATGATTTCCTTTTTGAAAAAACCTTCCGCCTGGGCCTTCAATGCGCGGCGGTGGCTTTCCGTCGAGAACTCGTCAAGCTCCGCACGGGTGAATCCGTATTTCTCCGCGATTTTTTCCGCTGATAAGCCTTGATGGATCATTTCGTAGCGCTCCCTCAGGTTCGGGCTATATGGGTCTGCTCCCTGATAGTTTGATCCCATCGGCACGCGCGACATGCACTCGACACCACCGGCGATCACGATATCCATGTCGCCTGCAAGGATCGCCTGGGCTGCAAAGTGGACGGCCTGCTGACTCGATCCGCACTGACGGTCAATCGTTGTGCCCGGCACTTCAATCGGAAAGCCGGCATTCAGCGCAGCCACCCGGGCAATGTCGCCTGCCTGTTCGCCTGACTGCGTCACACAGCCAAGAATGATATCCTCGACAAGACCAGCTTCGATCCCCGCCCGTTTCACGAGCTCGCTCAACACTTTTGCCGCCAGATCATCCGGCCTTATATCCTTCAGTACTCCATTCCTTCTTCCCACCGGGGTCCGGACCCCTTCTACGATTACAACTTCGCGCATGTTCATCTTCCTTTCTATAATCCTAAGTTTTTGGCAATGATTGTTTTCATGATTTCGTTCGTGCCGGCGTAGATGCTTGCGACGGGGATGTCGCGGAATCTCCTGGCAATCTCGTATTCTTCCATATAACCGTATCCGCCATGGAGCTGCATGCACTCCGCGGCGATGTTCCGGGCGATCTCAGTCAGCTTCCACTTCGCCATCGACACCTTCGTCACGATATCCTTCCCGCCGATATGCTCCGCGATCAGCTGGTCGAGGAATGCTCTGCCCATTTCAACCTCTGTCGCCATTTCCGCGATCTTGAATTGCGTGTTCTGGAATTTGCTCACCGGCTTGCCGAACGCTTCCCGGCTTTTCACATAGTCCATCGTCTGCTTCAGCATCACCTCAGAAGCCGTCTGGGCGGCAATCGCCACCAACAGGCGCTCCTGCTGCAGTTTATCCATTAGATAAAGGAAGCCTTTGCCTTCTTCGCCGAGAAGATTTTCCTTCGGGACGAGGCAATCCTCGAATATGAGTTCTGCGGTGTCCTGCGCGTGGAGTCCGACTTTGTTCAGCTTCCTGCCCCTTGAAAAGCCCGGGGCATCGCGTTCTACCACGAGCAGACTCACTCCCTTATGCTTCGGATTCGCCTTTGGATCCGTTTTACAGGCAACAACGACGAGGTCCGATTGAATGCCGTTGGTGATGAACGTCTTTTGGCCATTCAAGACGTAGTGGTCGTCTTTCAGGACGGCAGTTGTTTTGATGTTGGCAAGATCCGATCCCGTCCCTGGTTCAGTCATGGCGATCGCCGTGATGATTTCACCGGTCGCGCATTTCGGCAGCCAGCGTTTTTTCTGCTCATCGGTCCCGAAAGCCGTCAAATACGGAACGACGATATCATTATGCAGCCCGATGCCGACGAGGCTCGAGCCGACCCGCTCGAGCTCTTCGTTGATGATGACCGAGAAGCCCCAGTCGACCTCGCTTCCACCATATTGTTCATCGATATCCGGACAGAGGTATCCCTGCTGCCCCATCTTCGTCCAGAAGGAGCGCGGGATCATCCGCTCCTCCTCCCACTGTTCATAATAGGGATAGGCTTCCTTCTCGAGGAACTTCCGTAATGAGCTGCGGAAGATTTCGTGGTCATCCGTTAAATAGAGGTGTTTCATTCTTTATTTCCTCCCTGCTTGTTCCGTGATATTTAATCAATCCATTATAATCGGAAAATTCAATCTGTTTTATTTATAATTACACAGTGATAGGGGAATTTCCTGCTGTGGATGATGTTGTGAGCTGATTCCCACTGCGGGCGGACGCTTTCTGCCGGCGGGGATGGTCAGTCATTTTTCCCATCCAAGGAATGAACCGCTCCGTCATTTTCAGGCGCAAACGATGTGCCGCCTATGACTTTGTTTTGATAAAGAAAGACCGTGACTCTTATTTCGCCATGGTATTGTTTATTCAAAGGATGGTTTTTTACAACGAATGTGACTCTTTGGATCGCCTTTCCGATGAATGGATCGGGTTTGACCGGCTGTACCTTCCATTCCTGCTGGCCCCTGATGGATGCAAGGTATTCTTTTGTGAGGACTTCCCTGGACTTACCGACGAATGAAACCAATGTGTAGCCTTTTTCTTCGAGATATTTTTTTGTGATCATAGTCTCTTTACTTACCCTATTCATATCAATCGTTTGTTCTTTTTCACTGCAGGCCGTTAAGGTAATCAGCAGGAAACACACTGTGAGAAAGAAGAATTTTTTCATGAAATCCCCCCTTTGATTTTTAAAAGTTTAATTAATTTTAACATTAAATGGAAATGTTTGGAGAATAGGTTTATTCATTAATATGCGGAGACGTTTTTCATAATGTAGTATTCGCGCGAAATATAAAAATTTTGGCGAGAGATGTCGAATAATCGATATATTGGTATTTTTCGCAGATAAATCTTTGATTTCGTAGATAAAATGAGAATTTCGCAGATATCTTCGTGGTTTTCGAAGATATCTGGTGAATGCGCTGCGTGATATATAGAAAAACAAGGGCGGCTGTGGTCTTCTATTCCCATTACCGTCCTTTTTAACTTAAGATTCTTTCTTAAATTCACGATTTTTCTTTCGGTTAAATAACCCTACTGCTGATGATGTTGTACCCCACAGGGAAAATTTCAACATCCCATCGCAATAATAGTCTATGATCGGAAAGACGAGACCTTTTATGGAATAAAGGAAAAGCTTTCTTTCCTCACTCAGAATAGGTTTCGCCTTTTTTTAGGTCCAAAATATGATTATTTATCCAAACAGTATGATTGTCTACCCATTTTACTTTGACGTGGTCCATTGGGTATGCATGATAAATCGTTTTTTTAAACCAAAAAGGACCATCTAATTTACCTATTACACCAAACGATGTAGTGGCACCGCCATTTGTAAGGTAAAATTCTATCTTATAATTATCATCTGGAGAAACCGTCGTTTTAAATAAATCTTCTGAAATAAATAGAAATCGAATGACACCAAGAAAAAGAACTAAAGATAACAGCGGTGAAAGAATAACAGTAAACCAGCTTCGAATCCTTGATCGTTTATTCGTTTTATCTCTAAATCCGATTATCCCGAGAATAAAGGAGATTACGGAAAGAATCCATAGAATGTAAGATGGAGGAGATACCTTCCAATCCGAAAAAATCAAGTTCATTAAAAACAATAGAACGATTAAGCATAAATAAAATGACCATATATTAAATCTTCTACCCATAATTACCCCTTTCGCTGAATGAACGAGATTGTCGCCGAAGTCCTTTAACGCTTGTTAAGAGAGTTATATAAATCACGCCACGTACCATTAAAATCTTTCCATTGCCCGTTTTCATTTACTTCTAGTATTTCGGCCTTACCGGATACAAATCGAATTGTCTGATCTTTGTCTTTGTATGTAGTTATTGGATAGGTAATTTTCACTTTGACATCAGGACTATTTATAATCATGTTTAACTCATCAAACAGTTCATTAAAATTCTTTCTCATTTCTTTAACTATTAATGAATATTTAGTGGAATTGTCTAATTTCTCGGCCAATATCGATTGGGGAAAGATGATATGCCAAAGTTCATCCGCATTTACAACTTTTGTTTCGGTTGTGACCTTCTTGTTATGTTCAAATGAATAAAATTTCACATGGGACATGATGGTTGAGATACTTGCTAATATTATGATGACTAGAGCAATGCCCCCTAAAATCGATCCGAATTTTTTCATATGCTCCCCCCTAATATTTCTATAGCATTGACATTTCCAAGGTGCTCAACCCCGCGTAAAATTAAGTTTATTTTCAGTTCCTGAAAACAGCCTCTTTATATTTTCCAAATGCCTGAAAATAACCATACACGCCATTAGAAACGCAAATATATAAAAGTAAAAGGTGTTCCCGAAAGCTGGAATGAATGAAATTGCTGCAAAAAGGATTGTTGCACTTACTGAGCCCAATGAAACATAACGGGTCAAGGCGACGATCATCACAAAAAAGCCAACGCATAACAGGGCCATGATCCAGTTAATCATAAACAGCACAGCCACTGCTGTAAGTGCTCCCTTGCCCCCTTTAAACCCAAAATATACCGGCCAATTATGCCCGATCACCACTCCAGCACCTGCGGCCAAAAGGCTTACGCAATCTTGCGCTTCTCCAGAAAAAAGGTAAACATGGAGTGACAATCCGACAAAGCAGGCAATGACCCCTTTTAATATATCTCCCGCAAGAACAAATATCGCGGCAGATTTCCCAAGGACCCTCAACGTATTCGTAAGCCCGGCATTTCCGCTTCCATGACTCCTGATGTCCCTGCCGTATATTTTTCCAACAATCACCGCTGTATTCATGCTGCCTATCAAGTAGCCCAAAGCTAAGGCAGCTACAATCTTTAACATGTCAATCATCACTCTTCCCCCTTTTCCCTCAATAAAGCTTTCATCCGTGCTGAATAAGCTTTTATACAAATAATACCATAAAAAGCGGATTATTCTTTAGACTTTCTCAGGCCACAAACTTGATGAAAGAATGTAATCGTAAGGTTTTTTGATTTTCCTTACTATATCCAAAACGTCAATAGCTACTACACCGTCTGAAAAAACGAATGGACGGTTTTAACGGTGTTGCAACAAAGTTTTATTGCTTTTGTTACATAGGAAGGGAATATGATCCTCAAAAGCGAATGTTGATTTATATAAATTTGTTACGGAGCTGATATTAAAATGAATCATAAATTTGCTGACTTACATATTCACTCTTTATTTTCCGATGAAACGATGTCTCCCGAAGAGGTTATAGCTAAAGCAGCAGAGAAAGGGTTAGGTTTAATAGCGATTACCGACCACAATGTGCTAGAAGGTTCAAGAGAAATACTAAAGCTAAATGATGAAAAAGAACTATTGTTAATATCTGGTGTAGAATTGGACGCATTAGATAGAGGGAAAAATCTGCATATATTGGGTTATGGAATGGATTTAAATAATGAAAGGTTTAGAGAATTCACGAAAAAAAACAGATTGCTTTTTGAGTCTTTGGATGAGCGGCTCATAGTGAGGATGCAAAGGGAATACAATAACATATCTCTAGAGGAATACTTACATTATCATTATGACCGAAAAAACGGTGGTTGGAAGGCATTGCATTATTTTGTGGAAAAGGGGATTACCAGCAGCTTGACAGCAGGTTTTGAATTCTATTCAAAATACGAACTATCATTTGACTGTATTGAATTTCCCTCTGTCAGCATGGTATGCAATCATATTCACAGTGCAGGCGGGAAGGCAATTCTTGCTCATCCAGGAAGAGTAATAAAGGTTGCTGAAAGGAACGATTTTAAGAGAGAAATAACTAGATTAATTAATTTAGGGATTGATGGCATTGAATGTTATTATCCAACGCATTCCCATGAAGTCACAGAAGATTGCCTGTCCACCTGCAAAGAACATGGTTTGTTGATTACAGCTGGTTCAGATTGCCACGGTAATTTTGGAAAAACCGAAATTGGAGAGATGGAAATTCCGATTTCCTGGTTAAATCTTGGGGATATTTTAAGTCACAATGAAGTAAGCAAATTCACCACATGATTAAACGAACGGAAAAGGATCGCTTAACAAACCGTCTTTTTACCAAGGCGGTTTTCTTATTGCAAAAAATCCCCTTGATGAAAAGCAACAAAAGTTAAAAAAGTGCTTTATGAAAAAATATCCGTTACAACCTCAGTTCATATTCCGTTCATAAATCCGATGTATGCTATAGATATCCTATTCGTCAGATCCTGCTCTTCTTCCCCTTTTCCATTATTGGTAAAATGAAGGGACATGAAGTGGGCAGAATACATACAAAGGAGTGATCCGCATGGCGAAAGTATTGATTGTGGATGACGATCCGCATATTCGGGAGCTGGTCCGCGTCCTCCTCTCCAAAGAGGGGATGTCGATAGTGGAGGCGACGGATGGGGAATCGGCACTGGAAGTCCTGGCGTCGACTCAGATCGACCTGATCATCTTGGATATCATGATGCCGAAGATGGACGGCTGGACATTTTGCCAGGAGGTGCGCACGTATTATTCCGATTCGATTCCGATCCTGATGCTGACGGCGAAGGGCGAGGTGACGCAAAAGGTGAAGGGCTTCGACCTCGGTACGGATGATTATATGGTGAAGCCGTTCGCACCGGCCGAACTGACTGCACGCGTCAAGGCGCTGCTCAAACGTTTTCAAATCTCGGTGTCCAATAAAATTGAAATCGGAAGCATCGTCATCGACCGTGCTTCACATAACGTCTTTGACGGAAAAAAAGACATCACCCTGCCGCTGAAGGAGTTCGAACTTCTGTTTAAGCTGGCATTCAATCCGACCAAGACGTTTTCGCGGGAGCAGTTGATCGAGGATATTTGGGGCTATGACTACGAAGGGGACGAACGGACGGTGGATGTGCACATCAAACGGCTGCGGCAGCGTTTTTCACATGAGGATTGTCCGTTTAAAATCACGACGATCCGCGGGCTTGGGTACCGCCTGGAGGTGAAGGCATGACTGTGAAGGAAATCGGAAAACGCGCATTCGGATTTGTTTCCATTTTCCTTGCCTTGACCTTGTGCTGGTCCGCTTCCTACTGGCTCACATCGTGGGTGTTTCCAAAATGGGATTACACGCCGAGCCTCTATATGACGCAGATCATCAATTCGATTTTCGGCTTCATCCTGTTTGGCTGCTGCATGTTCCTAATCACACGAATCAAGTGGGTACAGGACCGGCAGCAGGCATTCATGACCCCACTGATCAACGCGATGAAAATGATGGCCGAGGGAAATTTCAATATTGATCTTTCTTATTATAAGAAACAGGTTCCAAATCCCAGGCATCCGTATTATCATCTCATCGAGAACATCACGCACATGGCGTCGAGGCTTGGGGCGATGGAACAGATGCGCCAGGAATTCATCTCGAACGTCTCGCATGAATTCCAGTCTCCGTTGACCTCCATCAGCGGATTCGCCCACGCTTTGAAAAGTGAACAGCTGACACCAGAGGCGCGGAAGCATTATTTGGACATCATCGAAAAGGAAGGAATCCGGCTATCGAAGTTAAGCGACAACCTGCTGAAGCTGACGTCATTGGAGTCCGAGCACCCTCCTTTTGAATTGACCAGCTACCGGCTCGACCACCAGCTGCGCCGCATCATCCTCTCCTGTGAACCGCAATGGACGGAAAAGGAATTGGAGATGGACATTTCGCTCGATAACCAAGTGATCATGGCCGACAAGGATTTGATGGATCAAGTGTGGATCAACCTCATCCATAACAGCATCAAATTCACTCCGTCTGGCGGAACGATTTCTGTTGCGGTGCGCGAAGTCGATGAAAATCGATTGATGGTGACGATCAAAGATTCAGGCATCGGGATGGATGAAGAAGCTATCATGCATATGTTCGAGCGCTTTTACAAAGCCGACCCATCGAGGACCCGCACGACAGAAGGCAGCGGACTCGGGCTGTCGATCGTCAAAAAGATCATCGATATGCACCACGGCGAGATCCGGGCCCAAAGTGAATTAGGGAAAGGCACGACGATAATGGTGACTTTGCCTAGGAATGGTGGGAAGTGAGGTTAGTATGAACAAGGGGACCTGATCCCTTTCTCACAACGAGCACACAAAAAGCTTGGGATTTCCCCAAGCTTTTTCCTTTAATGCTATAACCCGTGACTACTATTGTTATCCAAGATAAAAACCTTCTTTTCAATTTTTTCAAGTAAATACGCCATAAAAATAATTAACCATGCAATGCCTTTAACACTGATACTGGCAGTCCATAATGATGTTAAAATCACTAGCACTAATAAGAAAACGCTGGATATGATTTTTGCCTTGATGGACTTGGATTCGTATGTCTTCTCTGGTAATAGTAACAACACGATTAAGAATAGAACGAAAAACATCATGGCACCTGTTTTTTCATTATTGACTAGGTAGAATAGAAAACCAGCCATTGCCGAATGTAAAAAATTAAAGATAAATTTCCTGACACCTTTCTTCAAAGTAAACTCCATTTCCTGAGGAGCTGCTGCCCTTCTCATGAATAAGTATGTAATGAGTATAAATAAAATGACTGCAGAGGCAACCATCAAAAAATGATTAAGAGCAACAACATGAGCTATTTCTGCCATAGTTATAAAACCCCCTTTCTTATGCCTTCGTGTATGATTAATTTTTCCTTTTACTATATTTTACCACATGATTTGGTGATCCTTATCTTAAGGAAGTGAGTGGGATGAAAAAGCAGGATGAAGAAATGACTACAAAAACGCCAACATATGAAACTGAACAAGAACTTCAATTTGCGGAACAACTTGAACTTTTGTCAAATTCGATCGGAAGAATCAATATTGGTGAAAATTCCAATCAAATCTGCCGTGTAGTTAGAGGAAAAGAGTAAGCATCTCTGGAAAAGACTATTCAGGGATGCTTTTTCATTTTAATCATTCATTTTTTTTACTTGCTCCATAATCGTATCCAATTTTTTCTCTATTTTATCGAGTTTTTTCCATCTTTGTGAATATGAACGAAAGAGGAAGACGGTTAGTACGATAAGTAAAATAATTAATCCAAAACTAAAAAATTGAAATAAAAGATCCCCGCCATTGTACGCACCCATATTAATCACCTCCAAAAACATTATTACTTTTACTGCTCTTTAACTTAATTCCAATTATTTCAAAAACATATCATTCTTACAATAATTTTCTTAGGCAAAAAAAAGAGGCATGACCCGCAGTGCGTTAATTCCATTAACACATCTCGGGTCAGACCCCCTGTAACATTTTAGTGCAGTAAAAATCCTTGAACGGAAGCGACCATTAAAAATAAAAATACACCGACAAGTAAGAGACCAATTCCTTTTTTGTTCCGTTGATATTCTTCTATTCCCAAAACCAACATGGTCAGCCCCAGGAAAAACATTATATAATGATGAAACTCGAAATTTTTAGCCAACAGTTCATAAGCAGCTGAGGCGACCACTATAATTGATAAAACATAACGAATATACCTAAGCAAAATGAATCCCTTCCTTCATATTCAGCATGTCTGATCTAATTTGGATCATGAATAGGAAACATTGATAGTTCAAGTTTAACATAGGTAATTTGATTAGAACAGGCAGCTTTCCCCAGGTATGGAATTGAAGGCGGACTCAGATTCTTAATAAGGAATTCCCGGATTTTTGGATAGGTCGTCATTAATAATACCGACTCCTGTAATCTTGTCATCTTTTACATCAGGCTGAACAGATGGATTGGATGGGTACGCCTTTCCATTGAAGGGCAAAATTTTATAGCGCCCCTCCATCCCGCCGCCTGACACGTACATGATGATATTTTTCCAGCCTTTCGTCGTGGCGTCTTCGATTATGACTGGCGTCCGGACAAGAGAAAAACGGGAGACGAGCTGATACTTGCCGGCATCACTTTGCCTGTAAATCATGGCGCTGCACCCACCTGTTCCGCATACTTCACGGCCCGTCAAATAAACAAAGGTTTCTGGAACATTATCACCATTGAGATCGATGTGATTGTAAAAGTAATGAATGTTGCTCTCTCCAGGCTTCAGGTTAAATTCCTTGCTGAAGGCTTCTTCCAGCTTGTGGTCAGGAGTGGTTTCCGATTTGATATACGTCACACCACTTAAATCAACCTGCTGACCCGCTGCGAAGACGCCCTTTCCTCCTATGGACATGCCGATGATGACAAGCATAGTAAGCATTTTTTTCATTTTGGTCACATCCCTATAATTTGGTTATCGATAGGATGTCCCAATGAAAAGAAAAAAACCTTTCATCCTCTTCGCTGAGAGAATGAAAGGTTTTTTTGATCAGGTCCCGCAATAAGTCTGATACGGTACATCCGTTGGTTCCGGCAGCGTTGTATAGTCTTCCTGTTCAGATGAGTAAGCATACGGGTCAGTAAGGACTTGCAGGAGTTTTTTCATGACGCTGTAGTCTCCCTTTTCCACTGCTGCTTCTAGCGCTTCCTCCACCCGATGATTCCGCGGAATGACGGAAGGATTGCTCTTGCGCATCAATTCCTGCGAAGCTTCTTTCGTTTCTTCCTGTCTTTCAAGCCTTGCTTCCCAGTTTTCTTTCCACTGGGTGAATTCCTCGCTTTCAAAGAGAGGTTTGTCGTCCAGTTGATCAAGGGTCAATGCACGGAACGCATTCGTGTAGTCAGCTTCATGCTTGTGCATCAGTTTGAGGAGGTCCTCAATCAACGTTTTATCCTCAGTTTCTTCATTATATAATCCGATTTTTTCCCTCATGCCCGACAGCCAGTGAGTGTGATACAGCTTCGGATATTGTGCGATCGCATCCTGTGCGAGCTGAAGCGCCTCTTCTTCCTCATCTGCGAGGAGTGTAAGCATGCTTTCCGCCAGGCGTGCAAGGTTCCAGCCGCCGATTGCCGGCTGGTTGCCGTATGCGTAGCGGCCTTGAATGTCGATCGAGCTGAACACCGTCCCTGGATCAAACGTGTCCATGAAGGCGCACGGTCCATAATCGATCGTTTCACCACTGATCGTCATATTGTCCGTATTCATGACGCCATGGATGAAGCCGACGAGCTGCCATTTCGCAATCAGTTCGGCCTGATGCTTGACTACTTCCTTCAACAGCGAAAGATATCGGTTCTCATCGTTTTCCACATGTGGATAATGGCGCTTGATCGCATAATCGGCAAGTGCTTGCAGATCTTCCTTCGTCCCCCATTGCGCCGCATACTGGAAGGTGCCGACACGCAGGTGGCTGGAGGCGACCCTGGTTAGAATTGCCCCGGGAAGTTCCGTTTCACGGTAGACCGGCTCCCCCGTTGTCGTGACAGCCAGGCTGCGGGTAGTCGGAATGCCAAGTCCGTGCATTGCTTCACTAATGATGTACTCCCGAAGCATCGGCCCAAGAGACGCTCGCCCATCGCCTCCACGGGAGTACGGCGTCCGGCCCGGCCCCTTCAACTGGATATCCACGAGCTTCCCGTCAGGTGTGATCTGTTCGCCCAGCAGCACCGCACGGCCGTCGCCGAGCATCGTGAAGTTTGCAAACTGATGCCCCGCATAGGCTTGGGCAATCGGCTCAGCGCCTTCCGGAAGCTGATTGCCGGCGAAAATTTCTGCGCCATCTTCACTGTTCAGTTCCTTGGCGTTCAATCCGAGCGACTCTGCCAATGGCCCGTTGAACATCACGATTTCCGGGTCGCGGACAGGTGTCGGCATCTGCTCTCGGTAAAACGTCCGTGGCAGTTGGCTGTAGCTGTTTTCTAACTTCCATCCTTCGTTTGTCATCGAATCCCCTTCTCTTTTGTGGCTTTCCTTTATTTTCGCTTATATCTCCTTGCCTTTTCAACAGATTGGTCTTTGTTTTTTATTATACCCGTTTATCGGAAGAAGACGAGTTTTATAAACGCCTTCCCTTCTCCATAAATTTTTTTCCACCTATTAAAAAATAGGTGTAGACCGACCTTCCTATAAAGTCTATATGAAAGATATGGAATTCCACGTCACACCTAATTGAACCGCGATTGTGTAACAAGGAATATAAAATATGCGTATTTTAAAACCAGGGCAGGTATTTCATCGAAAAATGTAGAAATAAGAGCATAAAAAAGTACCCATATATGTCCAAAAAGTTGGACTTATAGTAGATGGCGTATGATTGGATTTATTACTTGTCGATTCCTTTAATAATTGAAGGATAATAGATTTATCAGCAGCATAAGAGAATTACAGTAATGAGCAACTATCCGCTATTTATTATCTGAATATTCTGATATAAAAACGATGCCTAACGTTGAATTACTATTGGTAAGAACAAGCTTGAACCCAAATTATTATACAAACACAATGAAGGGTTTGGTGAATGAAATGAACAAAAAGCCACCTGAAATGGCATGGGTTGAAGAATTACATCCGGAGCTAACCGCCTACTGCTACAGAATGTTGGGGTGTGTATTTGACGCCGAAGATGCTGTGCAGGATACGATGCTTCGAGCTTGGAAGGGTTGGGACAGTTTTCGCAATGAATCTTCTCCCAGGACTTGGATCTATCGAATCGCTACCAACGTATGTCTGGATAAGACAAGAGGATCAAAACGCCGGGTAATGCCAATAGACTTCTCAGATCCAGCGGCAACCGTACGATTACCAACGGAAACATTGCCCTTGGCGAATTGGGTTTGGCCGGTACCCGACAATGCCATCGATCCAGTTGATGTGACAATTCGGAAAGATACCATTCGTCTAGCATTTATAGCTGCTTTGCAGACACTGCCCCCACGCCAGCGTGTAGTCTTAATTTTACAGGATGTGTACCGATGGTCAGCCACTCAAACCGCGAGAGCATTGGGAACGTCAATTACCGCTGTCAATAGTGCGCTGCAGCGAGCAAGACGCACACTTAACCGTGCTAACCTGAATTCGGAAACACTGAATGATGTTGATTCAGAAGTGAATCGGGGATTGATTGACCGCTATGTCGATGCTTTTGAACGCTACGATATTGATGCGCTTTTAGAACTTTTTCATGAGGACGGCAGCATATCGATGCCGCCTTTCGTGATGTGGATCAGTGGTCGAGGGGACCTTGCCACATTTTATGAAATCACTCGGTCTCACTGTGTAGGCTCACGATTGCTGCCAACCAGAGTCAATGGTACAGCTGCCCTTGCTCAGTATGCCCCAGGTCAGTCGAATGAACAACTAGTACCGTGGGGTATCCATGTTCCTGAGATTCGTGACAATCGAATAATCCATGTACATACTTTCATCCATCCCGCACTATACTCCCGACTAGGGCTGCCAACTAAGCTAGACTTAACTATTTGATTGCAGCAGATCAAATTAAAAATACATCTATTGGACCGATGATTTTCCAGTCGCCCGTTCGTCTATATTGGTGTAACCATTCATAGTTGAGTCAAATAAAGGGAGGAATCGAAAATGTTACTTAGGAACAAAAACGCCGTGATTTATGGTGCAGGAGGCGCAATTGGAGGCGCCGTTGCCCGCGCTTTTGCTCAAGAAGGGGCGAAGGTCTTTCTTGTGGGTCGGAATATTAATAGACTTAATATAGTAGCTAAGGAGATTACTGGTAGTGGAGGAGAAGTTGAGACCGCTCAAGTTAATGCTGTAGACGAGCAGGCGGTAGAAAATCACCTCTCTCAAGTGGTAAACACAGTCGGGAGTGTAGATGTCTCATTTAACCTCATTGGACTTGGCGAAACCCAGGGGGCTTCGCTTGTAGAAATGGAACAGGAGCAATTTGTGAGTCCGATCATCACGGCCATGCAATCACATTTTATCACTGCGACTGCAGCAGCACGACACATGGCTAAGCAAAAGGCAGGAGTTATACTTGCGCTCACCGCTCAGGCGGCCCGTAAACCTTATCGCGATGTAGGCGGTTTCGGAGTTGCAGGAGCAGCGATCGAGGGCCTTTGCCGTCAATTGGCGATTGAGGTTGGACCACTGGGTATCCGTGTCGTCTGTTTACGTTCAGCCGGCTCTCCGGACGCCCCGGGTGTTGATGAGGTGTTCAATCGACATGCAGACAATGCTGGTATTACACGAGATGAGTTCGAGTCCGGCATCGCTGAAAAAACTCTGCTTAAACGATTGCCAAGACTTGCAGAAGTAGCGAATGCAGCTGTCCTTATGGCTTCCGATCGTGCGAGCGCAATTACAGGCGCTGTGGCCAATGTGACCTGCGGAGAAATTGTAGATTGAAGAATAAGTATACAGCTAGTGCAAATGCATGAGGAAATTGAATAATTAGCTACATATCAAAAAAATGTAAAAGTTTTAGATTTGAGTTAATGATTAAAAAGGAGGAATTAAATTGAGTGAACTTAGACTGATCAATACTTATAAAAATGAGCTTCAAAATTACTCTTTAGAACAACTAAGATATATATCTGAAGAAGGGGTTTGGTCTATTGGGCAAATGTATGACCATTTAATCCTTGTTTCCCATTCTTATCTAGATAATATGGAAACATGTTCTACCTTGAATGAGGAACAACGTCTTGGGAAAACGGAGTTTGCTGAGCGATTATTTAAGTTTGGATTTCCACCGAATAAATATAAATTACCGGATGAACTAAATACTCCACCCAATAATTCAGATAGCAAGGAGGAGCTTGCCAGTAGAATTGATCAAGTAATTTTAAGGTTAAACCAATGGGAATCCAAAGTCGATGATATAATCCCAAATTATAAAATCGAGCATATATCGTTCGGCTGGCTGAATGCAAGGGAATGGTATGATTTAGTTGAATTACATTTACGTCATCACCTGCGTCAAAAAGATGAGTTAGAACAAAGGCTTGTTGACCTGACGGGGGTGTAAATTGAGTAGAGGGGATTGAAAGATTTTTATCTTCAGCTATTGAGTGTGTTTCTTCGAGAAGTAGATCTGCACTTTTTATTAAATTTATTGAAAAAAGGATTTTCACGAAACATTGAACCAATGATTAACGGTTTATGTTCAACTTGTAGAGGAGGTGTATCAAAGTGTCGATTTTCCGTAATCCTCAAATTGTTCTGCTCAGTTCGGATGTAGTTAGAGCAGCTACGTTCTACCAGGGTCTGGGTTTTACTGAGACCTTTCGAGTACCAAATGATGGAGAACCAATTCATATTGATTTGGTTCTCGATGACTACAGAATCGGCATCGCATCTGTTAATTCTACGCGCGATGATCACGGCCTCGCTCCCTTGTCACAAGGGCAGCGTGCTGCAGTGATTTTGTGGACCGATGACACTGCAGCGGCTTTTGAAACCATCATCTCGAAGGGTGCCGAGCCCCTGGTCTCACCGTACGAATGGCTCGGCCGTCTTCTCATTGCATGGGTTGCAGATCCGGACGGTAATCCAATTCAGATTGTGCAAAATCTCTGAAGATGCACTTTCATTTAACTATCCTTGTTGTAGTTTAGAACACTTTCTGGTTATAAAAAAATAGAGTTCCTTTCTAAGTAGAAAAGGATTGTAAGGATCCCTTGTGGAATGGAATGTAGAATAAGAAAACAAAAAGGAGAAATTATGTGCCGGAACATTAAAACATTATTTAATTTCGACCCACCAGCTACCGATGAAGAGATTCATGCAGCAGCTATTCAGTATGTCAGAAAGATAACGGGCTATAACAAACCCTCGAAGGCGAACGAAGAGGCGTTTAATCACGCAGTCAATGAAGTAGCAATGATTACTAAGAATTTATTTGATATTATGGAAACCAGTGCAGAACCTCGCAATCGTGAAGTCGAAGCTGAGCGTGCTCGTGTCAGATCAGCTAAAAGGTTTGGTACAAGTTAGTGAGTAATAACATTATAATGAGCTATTCAACTATTGGGTGCATTTCTGTAATATGAAATGCGTCTTTTTATATGAAACGAGCCAGATTGTGGAACAACGGTAAAAACAGAAATGTTGAACATCCTGATTGAAAGAGCAAGATTTAGAAAGATAATCTATTCAATTCACTCTTATACTTAATAATGTAAACATTAAGTAATTATCTAGGATTGATTACATGCACAATACAATTGACCCTAAAATCCTTTATTTCGGGTCACCAGTCTTACTAATAAGCAAGTTAAATGAAGATGGGACACCTAATCTTGCCCCCATGTCATCAGCTTGGTGGATTAATCAATCTACAGCCTGCCAGAATTCTTCGGATATTTGTAAACCTTCCACTTATATCACCTCAAGAATAATTATATTACATAGGTGGTGTTTGAATAGTAATTGTATAATTAGAAAGCAAGATTTTAAAACTCGTTATCTGTAATTTCATTATTCAAATTCATATCCGGAATGGCAGTCCAGTCTGTTATAAAGAACTGGAAATAGACAAAATGTACTTAGACTGACGGTACGTTATTGCATAAGACAATAACGCAAGAAGACTTCCATTTTCGGAAGTCTTCTTTCTATATAGATAAATATTAAACTTTAACAGAGCCATTATTTTAGACTTTGTAAACCTAGTATAACTTTTGAAGTGCTTCTTTATTAAACGGCAGTAAATCATTCAGTCTGCCTTCGCGCACTTTCCTTACCCACTCAGGATCCATTAATAATGAACGGCCGATTGCGACCATGTCAAACTCTTCATTTTCCAGCTTTTCAATAAGACCATCCAGGCTGGCTGTGTTGGCACCCTCAAAGCTGGTAAATTCGCCATCGAGTCCCACAGATCCAACAGAGATTACAGGTTTGCCTGTCAACTTCTTCGTCCAGCCTGCCAAATTCAGATCAGAGCCTTCAAATTCCGCCTCCCAGAAACGGCGTGTCGAGCAGTGAAAAATATCGACTCCTGCTTCTACTATGGGCTGCAAGAAACGATGTAATTCATCCGGCGTTTCAGCAAGCTTGGCTTTGAAATCGTTCATTTTCCACTGAGAAAAACGGAAGATGATCGGGAAGTCAGGTCCAACTTCCCGTCTGCAGGCTTCAATTACCTCAACGGCAAATTGTGTTCGCCCGACGAGATCGCCGCCATAACGGTCCGTACGCTTATTTGTATTTCCCCAGAAGAATTGATCAATTAAATAACCATGCGCTCCGTGAAGCTCAATGCCGTCGAAACCAAGGCGTTTGGCATCAGCTGCTGCTTGAGCATACGCTTCGACCATCGCCATGACCTCTGATTCAGTCATTGGTTCTGTCACTTTTTCACCAGACAAGCTTAGTCCAGATGGTCCAACAGGAAGAGCGTCTGCATTTGGAAGCTCGCCCTTTTTACGGGTCATTCCGACATGCCAGAGCTGAGGCACGATTTTTCCGCCAGCTTGATGTACGTCCTTCACCACCTGCTTCCAGCCGTCTAATGATGCATCCCCATGAAACAGTGGGATCCTTGCACCTGACACAGAAGCAGGGTGATTAATTCCTGTTCCTTCTGTGACAATCAAGCCTACCCCATTTTCGGCGCGGCGGCGATAATAGTCTGCCACATCTTCTCCTGGTATGCCTTCAGGTGAAAATCCGCGTGTCATTGGCGCCATCACTGTGCGATTTGCCAGTGTTAATTTTTCACTTTTAAAAGGTTTAAATAATGCTTCAAGTGATTTATTTGTCTGACTCATTGGTTTTCTCCCCTTTCATGATTACGTAGATATTATTTCAGATACCATCAAGTAAGAAAAGAAATCTGTTTGGCAAATGTTTTGCTCTGCACTCAGCGCTTATTCACGAACTTGTCCGAAGAAGATATGCGATGCTTGAAATAGAAGTTGCAATCATACAGTGGGGAGTTGTAAGAATGTCAATCAAAGATAAGGATAAAATTGATAGTATTGGAATGAACAAAGAAACAGGAATCGTAACACTTGCGATAACAGACCACCTTGACTGGTCTAATGAATATGAACATCTCATTTTACTGCAAGATAAGATAAATATATATGTAAGCTTTCTAGAGAGTGGGGAGGTTTATGAAAGCTATCCTCAAGCAGAAGGAAAGAATTTTGAGATAAAAATCTTTTCAAAATTTGACCTACCTGGTAATGCAGTGGAGTACTTAAATGTTGCTTATTCTACAGTCAAGGAAGCTGGTTTTGATTTAAGTTATGAAGTTTCAGAGGAATAAGGATGCAAAAGCTTAACTGAGCGGTTTCAATACCGGGTCAGATCCCTTTCGTTTCATTACCGTATTAATGTGACGACGAGGGTCTGATCCCTTTTATTTTTGACATGCTTCTTCATTGTTTCTTTTATCGAAAAAGCAAACGGACCAAACCACCTCATGCATCATTTCAGGAAAATGCTCCAAACTATGTTGGAAGGGAGCTTCCTATCTATGAAATTCAGTAAAAATCGTTTACTACAAAATATATGTTTTCTTATAATAAGCAGCTTTGGCGGGTATTTACTTTCCTTGACCGGCACCTCGATTGCATGGATGGTGGGGAGTTTGGCAGCTGCGGGCATCCTCTCATTTTGGAAGCCTCGATGGCTGCAATTGAAAAAAGGCATTGAACCGTATTGGCGGCATATCGGCCAGGCGATCATCGGAATCGAGTTGGGCCAGCAAATCAGTATATCTGTGTTCAAAACCTTTGAAATGCATTATGTGGTCATCACCGCCACGCTGCTATTATCAATCCTTCTCGCCTTGGTTTCCGGGGTGGTGTTATGGTGGTTCAGTAAAGCGGATATGGTGACGAGTCTTTTCAGTACGACGCCTGGAGGGATTTCAGCGATGCCAAGCATTGCTGAAGAAGTCGGGGCAAACACCGTAACCGTCAGCATCGTTCAAATGATACGCATTTTTCTCGTCGTTGGAACAGTTCCGCTCCTTGCCAACTCTTCAAAAATGAGTGTGGCGTCTGGAAGCATGGCTGCACCGATTATGCATATTCTGCATCCTGATCAGGTCACCTGGACTTTTGCTCTTATTTTAGGATCAACGATCGGCTATATCATTGGCAGATTGGTTAAACTTCCTGCGCCATGGCTGGTAGGCGGGATGATGGCTGTTGCTGTTATCCAGTTGATCGGCACATCCACCCAAGGCGGAGCTCCCCTAGTCTGGTGGCCGCATGGGCTGAACGTGCTTGCCCAAATTTTCATTGGGGCAAGTATCGGTTCCCGTCTCAATAAGGAAATGTTTACAGGTGCCAAAAAGATCTTTGTGTTCGGTTTGCTTACTTCTTCTGGATTGATTGCTGCAATGGCTCTTTTTGCGTTGGAAGTGTCTAAAATCACCCATATCCCCTTCGCAACAGCATTGCTTGCCTTCGCCCCCGGCGGCGTGGCCGAGATGGCGACAACCTCCATCGCGCTCCATGCCGATTCAACTTTTGTTGTAACGGTCCAGGTATTACGGCTACTTACGATATTTATGATATTGCCGCCATTGTTCAAGTTGTTAAATAAGCAGGGGAAAGGGGTCAGACCTCCAGTTGTGCATTAACGTTTGAATGCACCGTCGAGGGTCTGACCCCACAAAAATTCAGACAAATAAAAAATCCCAAAGGAATTTACTTTGGGATTTCTTTATGAACCCTGCACTTTAGACAGCTCACTCTTTTTCATTCTTACCGTGACATACTCTTCCACGGGCGGCCCTTGACCGTATCCCATTCTGACCGGATCCTCGTATACTCGAAATCCTTCCTCTTCGACCACACTTGGCCTCAAAATGATAGATCCGAGGAATGAGAGAACCAGCGTCCCGGCAAAGAAAATCAATAAATATACCCAGTAGCTTACATAGACATTGTTCTTCATCGCCTCTGTGAAGTGTTCACCTGTTGTATGATAATCAATCAAATAGTTGCACGTGCAAATAAAAACGAGAATAATTGAAGCGATTAATGAAAGAATCGTTACGAATCCTAGCATGTTTTTCATTTTCGATCGTGTACACCTCTTGTTGTGATTTAAACAAGAACATTATATCATATAAATTTTTGGAAATATGGGTAAATTTTCTTTTTAAAGAGGCGTACTGGTGCGTGCTTTGAGACACCCATTCCGTATTTCATCCTCGTTTCGGGACTCATACTCCCGCTTTGAGACACTTCTCTCGCAATTCCCACTCGATCCGGGTCTCATACTCCCACACAGAGCCCCATAAAAATTGGCTGTCTCTTTGACCGACAAACCGTTCCGTTTTGAGGTGCATAGAAAGGAAATGGCTTTCCAACTGTCGACAGTTTTGACCAGCTATTTTTATGTTCTTTATACCCATTTTGACATTGATATTGTCCAAAACAGAATCCTCCGTTTATATCAATAATCAATCCTCATTCATAAGGACAACTGCATAAGCCTTTACTGAAACCAAACATATACTTGATAGTAACCGATTTAAATAACGGAGGTTAATTCATGTTTATTGTTAGTTGTCCAACAGAAGATGTATCACAAGTCGTCTGTTTGTTAACCGATGACTCTGGAAATCCGGTGAATCCTCTTTCTCAAAATAATATTTACTGCGAAGAATTATCTCAAAATCAAGGTCGTGAAAATGTTGATATCCTTCTCCCTTCAGGAGAAACAGTTACCTTACAGAAAGTATACCTTGTGATAAAAGGGTTTGTTGTCGTTCAGCTAATTTATCTTGATGGCCACATCTGTTTAAGTGACCCCATTCCTTTTCAAAAAATAGAAAGTTTCATTCTTTGTGCTCCGCTAGGAACGAAGATCAAGTGTCAGATCACCGACTTTAAATGTAAACCCACCTTGATTAGAGATGCCAATGGAAACGTCCTGCAAATCAATGTAAATTTATCCATGTGCCCCTCCGTACAAGTTGTCACGGATGCCGTTGTAGCCATGCAGAGTCAACTTTGCAGTCCTCTTGATCAACGCACTATATCTTGTTCAATATCATCAAACCCACCTCTACTATCAGAAAAAAAGACTCCGACGAACTCTCAATTTTGTGATCAACACCTTGAAGCGACTCCAAGCGAAGACATTTGTCTGCAAGTAGAGAAAGTATATGATTGGGTCACCTCTCAAGTTCATCTATCTATACCTTTAGAAGTCCGACCTACTGGAGTAACACCCTTTGCTTGGGGGTATAATTTATATGGTCAATTGGGGGATGGGACCAACTCCGATAGTCCTGTGCCTGTATCTGTCAGTAGCTTAACCGATGTCACCGCCATTGCAGGGGGATTTGATCATAGCCTTGCCCTCCTTTCCGATGGAACCGTATGGGCTTGGGGGAATAATAGTTATGGGCAACTGGGGGATGGGACCAGCACCAACAGTAATGTACCTGTACCTGTCAGTGGCTTAACCAATGTCGTCGCCATTGCAGGGGGCGGTTATCATAGCCTTGCTCTCCTTTCCGATGGAACCGTATGGGCTTGGGGGGATAATAGTTCCGGGCAACTGGGGGATGGGACCAACACCAATAGTCCTGTGCCTGTACCTGTCAGTGGCTTAACCGATGTCACCGCCATTGCAGGGGGAGGTTATCATAGTCTTGCTCTCCTTTCCGTTGGAACCATGTGGGCTTGGGGGGATAATAGTTCCGGGCAACTGGGGGATGGGACCAACACCAATAGTCCTGTGCCTGTACCTGTCAGTGGCTTAACCGATGTCACCGCCATTGCAGGGGGCGGTTATCATAGTCTTGCTCTCCTTTCCGTTGGAACCATGTGGGCTTGGGGGGATAATAGTTCCGGGCAACTGGGGGATGGGACCAACACCAATAGTCCTGTGCCTGTACCTGTCAGTGGCTTAACCGATGTCACCGCCATTGCAGGGGGAACCTTTCATAGTCTGGCTCTCCTTTCCGATGGAACCGTGTGGGCTTGGGGGCTTAATTTTTATGGGGAACTGGGGGATGGGACCAACACCGATAGTCCTGTGCCTGTTCCTGTCAGTGGCTTAACCGATGTCACCGCCATTGCAGGGGGATTTTACCATAGTCTGGCTCTCCGTATCGATGGAACCATGTGGGCTTGGGGGCGTAATAATCATGGGCAACTGGGGGACGGGACCTCCTCGAACAGTCCTGTGCCTGTTCCTGTCAGTGGCTTAACCGATGTCACCGCCATTGCAGGGGGCGGTTATCATAGTCTTGCTCTCCTTTCCGTTGGAACCATACGGGCTTGGGGGTATAATTTATATGGTCAATTGGGGGATGGGACCAACTCCGATAGTCCTGTGCCTGTATCTGTCAGTGGCTTAACCGATGTCACCGCCATTGCAGGGGGCGGTTATCATAGTTTGGCAATAGAAACATAAGAATGATAATGATTTTTACAAAGGAACTATGTACCGTTCAAAGGAAAAGCATAGTTATTTTGAAAAAATATCATAAAAAATGCCAGTTGCATGACAGCACAACTGGCAGATAAATTAGCAATGAATTTTAAACGTACATCGCTTATTGTCCTATGAAATTCTTTGTCATTTCAGTAGACGAATCTTTATTAAAGGCTGTTTTCGTAAGGATTGTTGTTAAAATCTTAATACCGATTTTAACGCGAAAATAGATGATTTGCACGTTAAACATAGGGTCCGGGCTCTTTTCTGACTAATTACGCCATTTTATTGGTAAAAGATTGCATATACAACCCTATTTTAATAGTTAAAGCAACAAAGTTTGAGAAAAGAGCCTTATTAAAAGTTTAAAAAACTTTGATTGAAAAAGAAATGGTCCAAGGTAAACCCCTGGACCATTTCCTATGTCACTTGATCGAAATGGAACGGTTTATTAGTCCAAGGGCACCCCTTTCATCATCATGTCCTTCTCATATAAGCTTTCACAGTGATCGGGGCGAAAATGGCAACGATTACTGCTGCACCAATGAGGGAAATCGTCAGGTCCCAGCCGACGGTGCCGTTGTTGGTCATATTTCGGACGGCCGTGACGAGATGGGAGATCGGGTTGATTTTTACGAACCATTGAAGCCAGTTAGGCATTGTATCGGCCGGCACGAATGCATTGGATAGGAATGTGAGCGGGAAGAGCACAAGCATCGAGATTCCTTGTACGCTTGAGGCCGTCCTGGCAATAACCCCGAAGAAGGCAAAAATCCAGCTGATTGCCCATGCACACACGATGACAATGAGTCCTGCCAAGGCAACGTGCTCCAAGCCTCCGTCCGGGCGGTAGCCCATGACGTACCCCATGGCGAAGGTTAGCACGGTGGCGATCGTATAGCGGATCGTATCAGCGAGCAGTGCTCCTGCGAGCGGGGCAATCCGTGCGATCGGCAACGATTTGAACCGGTCGAACACCCCTTTATCCATATCCTCGCGCAGCTGGACTCCGGTAACAATGGACGTTGTGATGACAGTCTGAACGAGGATGCCTGGGATGATGACGGGCAAATAGTTTTGGACGTTGCCGGAGATGGCGCCTCCAAAGATGTACGTAAACATCAATGTAAAGATGATCGGCTGCAGCGTGACATCGAAAAGCTGCTCTGGTGTCCGGCGAATCTTCAAAAGTCCGCGGTAGGCCATGGTCAATGAATTTCTGAATGTTTGCCTGATGCTTGTTCGGTTGCGCAATTGCCGGTCTGCTGCAGGCTGGATGGCTGCGTTTTTCATACACTTACCTCCCTTGCTTGTTTGGATTGGTTGGACATATCAGCGTCCTCCTGTACTCCGTGTCCTGTAATGGTCAAGAAGACCTCATCAAGCGTCGGTTTTTGTACGCTTAATTCGGCGAGTGCGATGCCCGCTTCGCGCAGGGCAATCAAAAGGTCCGTGACACGATCGGCATCGGCCATCGGTGCTGTAATCCGTCCTGCCTCTGCCAGCACGGAAGATTGGACGTTGAGCACACGTTCCACGGTATTGCGGGCAATGTGGATATCGTGTGGATTTTTGATAGTTAAATGCAGGGATGACGTTCCAACAGATCCCTTCAGTTCATCAACGGTCCCTTCCGCTACCACTTTTCCTCGGTCGATGACGGCGATCCTGTCAGCCAGCTCATCCGCCTCCTGCAAATACTGCGTGGTAAGCAGTACGGTCGATCCCGATTTCACCAATTGGCGTATAGTATCCCACATTTGATTGCGCGTGCGCGGGTCGAGCCCGGTCGTTGGTTCATCCAAAAAAATGAGCGGTGGCTGGGCAATGAGGCTTGCTGCCAGATCAAGACGGCGGCGCATCCCGCCCGAGAAGTTTTTCAACGGGCGCTTCGCCGCTTCCGTTAAACTAAACTCCTCCAGCAATTCCGCTGCCTTTCGTTTTGCTTCTGCACGGCTCAATCCCAACAGACGGGAAAAGATGATGAGATTCTCGGTTGCGCTCAGCGACTCATCGACTGAAGCATACTGCCCGGTTACCCCGATCAATTGACGGACGATTTGCGCCTCCTTCACGATGTCGTGTCCAAATATTCTTGCCGATCCACCATCTGCCCGAAGCAGCGTCGCCAGCATCCTGATCGTCGTTGTCTTCCCCGCTCCATTCGGCCCGAGCACACCGTAGATGGAACCTGTCGGAACGTTCAGGCTGACACCGTCCACTGCACGATTGTCGCCGAATGTCTTGACGAGCCCGTGCGCTTCAACGGCCAAATCCGAATTGCCATGTAAAGCTGACTCCCTATATCCTTGTTTCATTTTCATTCCTCCTAATTACCTAATCACAAATGCATCATACCTCACCTTTATGAACGGAATATGAACGATGGAAATGTTTTTTGCTAAATTTTGTTTGTTGATCGGATTCTTATAGGAAGTATGCGGTTCAAAAAGGGGGGCTGCCGTGATCGGCGGGCTTCGCTGGTTATGCGCGGTATTTTCGATTTATGCGTCAAACATGGGGATTTATGCGCGATTATTTCGATTTATGCGCCAAACATGGGGATTTATGCGTATTATCTTCGTTTATGCGCCAACCATTGGGTTATGCGCGATTATCTTCGTTTATGCGCCAAACATTGGGTTTTATGCGCGATTATCTTCGTTTATGCGCCAACCATTGGGTTATGCGCGATTATCATGATTTATGCGCCAAACATGAGGATTTATGCGTATTATCTTCGTTTATGCGTCAAACATGGGGATTTATGCGCGATTATTTCGATTTATGCGCCAAACATGGGGATTTATGCGTATTATCTTCGTTTATGCGTCAACCATTGGGTTATGCGCGATTATCTTCGTTTATGCGCCAAACATTGGGTTTTATGCGCGATTATCTTCGTTTATGCGCCAACCATTGGGTTATGCGCGATTATCATGATTTATGCGCCAAACATGAGGATTTATGCGTATTATCTTCGTTTATGCGTCAAACATGGGGATTTATGCGCGATTATTTCGATTTATGCGCCAAACATGGGGATTTATGCGTATTATCTTCGTTTATGCGTCAAACATGGGGATTTATGCGTATTATTTCGATTTATGCGCGGAACTAAAATTTTGCGTGCGCAAACGCAAAAAGGGTCTGACCCCCTGTGGTACATTAACGTACCGCAGAGGGTCTGACCCCTTGTCTTCTACTATTCTTTTTTAGTGTGAATGTGCCCGCTGTTTTCTTTGATGATGGCAAATGCTCGGGGGGTATCTTCTTCTGAGACATGAAATTCGAGTACATGCGGGAGGTGGTTCATGTCCCGGTCGTTTTCGTTGTTGATAAAGAAATCACCGAGCATTTCGAAGATGCTTCTGTGTTCATCTTCCGGGACGCGCTCCACCATTAGATCCTTCACGTTCAGCTTCTGCAGCTTTGCCTTTACGTTTTCGGCGTCGTCTTCATTGATAAAGTAAGCTTGGACTCTTTCCATTTTCTCTACCACTCCTCTAGTCTTCTTGTTATATATCCTTTACCTTTTAGAGGATCTTTAAAACGAAAAAAGGGATTTCCAGTTTGAATCTAGAATAATTTGTAAAAAAGAAAAGGAGTGATGATCAATTGTCTTTCGTCATTACACTAGTCATCGTTTTCATTGTCGGATATCTTATTTCCCGTTTGTTTAAAAAGAAGAGCTTGCCTTCCAACCGCTACACTCCGTATGACGACCTTACAATGCAGAACATTAAGCCTGAGATTCAGGAGGAAGCGGCAGAGGAGAATGATCGGGGTGTTTAGTGGATTTTACTAAACTGCAATGGTATTTCCGCTGCAGGATGCTCGCTTTCCGAGGGGTCTCCACCTGTCCCGCTAAATCCCGCAGGAGTCTCGCACCTTCCGCTCCAATCCCTTCACTTCTCAATGGTCTTATTCTTACAAACTTCTTTCCCCCCTTTACTCGGTTTAATGATCTTTTATTCCATGCACCTCCCTCATCCCTTCGTCCAACGTTTGATATACTAAAATCATCCAATATTTGAAGGGCGGTATTGTTGCATGCTGAAGGATGTTGAAGTCATTGTTTTTGACCTGGACGGGACGTTGTATGAGGATATTCATCATTTTGACCATTACGCTGATCTTCTTGGGGAGAAGCTAGATCTTATTAGTCGTAAGAGTTTTGAAAAAGACTATCAATCTTTTAAAGAGGGTCGTCTGCCATTGAAAATCGGTACGGTCTATGATGTGGAGAATGATTTGGTTTTGATCCAAAAAAATGGCCATGTGCTGGAAGCTTTCGAATGGTCGGGGGCAAAAGTTTCGAAAGAGAAAGTATCCGAATTGTACCCGCAGGAAATCGTGTTTGATTTCCATTCGATGCTCAACGTCGGCGACCTTTGGTGGGTGCCCGTTTCGATCGCCCGGCATTATGGTTTGTCCAGTGAATTGGCGCATCAGGCGTTCCTGCAGACAAGGGAATATATGATGACGCCTGAATTTCAAATGCAGGAGATCCAAGGGTTCAAAGAAGTGCTTCAGTCGTTGAGCCGAACGAAAAAGCTCGTCCTTTTCACGAACTCCCCGCAAAAGGACAGCGAAGTGATCGTCACGAAGCTGGGGTTTATGGATTACTTTGATTACAAAATTTTCGATGGAAGGAAACCGGTTAAAACGGAAAGAGCATTGCGTAAGATCAGCGAGCATTATGATGTGCCTTTTTCCAAGATTCTTTCCATCGGAGACAACGCCATCAACGAAATCTACCCTGCCCGGAAAATGGGCTGTCAAACGATTTTGATTGATGGGCATGAATACGGCGATCCATCTCAAGCTGATTATGTCGTGAAAAATATTGCCGGTGTTGTGGAGTTGCTTGAAGGGATAGAGGGCTGACTTTGGTCGGCCCTCTATTTTCGTATTATTGAACTTGCAAACTCACCTAGGATAAATGCTGTCGTGACCGAATTCGGACCTCCACCACCTAAACGGGCACAAGCTCAGGCTTCTCATGACCGAAATCGCACCCCCACCTCAAAAAACGGCACGTGCCCGGGCTTATTGTGACCGAAATGAAGCGCTCACTCCGACAACGGGCACAAAAACTTGGCTTTGATGACCGCTTTGAACCTCTCCTACCGAAACCGGGCTTCATTACACCACTTTGATGACCGCTTTGAACCTCTCCTACCAAAACCGGGCATCATTACACCACTTTGGTGACCGCTTTGAACCTCTCCTACCGAAACCGGGCATCATTACACCACTTTGGTGACCAGTTTGAACCTCTCCCATCGAAACTGGGCACCAATACACGACTTTGGTGCCCAGTTTGGGATGATTCCACGGAATTTGGGCATCAATCCAGAGCCATGACAACCGAACTGCGCCACTCCTCCCTTCCACCCCCAAACAAAAAAAGCCCCGGAAGGCAGCTGATCCTGACCTTCCGGAGCCTTAATCATATTATTGAACTTGCAAGCTTACATCGTCGACGAAGAAGTCTGTCGGATTGCTGCTGTCATTTGTTCCTTTGAAGGCGATTTGCACGGTTTGACCTTTGTAGCTTGTCAGGTCATATGTGTGTTTCACCCAGCCGGAACCTGAGCCGTCGTTGACGGTCATGAGCGTAGCAAGTGTGGAACCGCTTGTGTTGCGGACTTGAGCGTATAGGTAGTCATACGCATGGCTTGTTTCCGTTGTGTTCACATACGTCCAGAACGTAAGCGTTGCGCTAGTTGCAGACGAAGGAATGGAAACTGTTTGATAGATTAAGTCTGTGCTATTGTTATAGCCATTTAGATAAGCAGAGTAGCTGCCTGCATGTGGCTTGGAAGTATCGACAAGCTGATAGCCGCCTGAGCTGGATTCAGACCATGGGGCCTGTCCGCTCTCGAAGCCGCCGTTTGTGATGACTTCAGTCGGGTTGCCTGTTCCGCCTCCGCCTGAACCAGATGATCCGTTGATGTCGCGGATCAAGTTGTAGGCATTTGGAGTTCCGATACCAGAAGCCATGTCATAGCCGGATGTTGCTGGGTAGTACAGGTTGTTGCCGCTTGTGATGTCGTGGTACGCAGGGTATGTCTGCGTTGTGTTGAACATACGGTAAAGCGTTGGGTTAGCTTGGCCAAGGTTTCCTTTGCCGTTGGCTGCTGCGTATTGGTTGTTCAGTGCTGCGATTCCTGCCCAAAGTGGTGCTGCCGCTGATGTTCCACCGACGACTGTCCATGAGCCGGAGCTGTAGATGGAGTAGCCTGTTGCTGGATCCGCATCTGCTGATACGTCCGGAACTTGGCGTTTGCCGTTGGAGTAGCTGTTTTGTACTCCTGGGCCGGATTGGTAGGAAGGCATTGAATACACAGTGGATAAACCGCCGCCTCCACCCGTTTTGTTGCTGCTGTTCGCCCAGATGGACTCAGAGCCATAGGAAGAACCGCTCAGTGTCAAGTGTGTACCGCCGACGCCTGTTACATATGGATCATTGGCTGGGCTGTCGACAGCAAGCTTAGAATCCCCTGCATCATAAGCCCCGTTATCGCCGGATGCCGCGAAGACACTTTGTCCTTGTGCCGCAAGCTGAGAGAAGACAGTGTGCAAGCTGTTCATCAAGCTGCTTCCTGCTTGAAGCTCGCTGATTCCCCAGCTGACAGATACAGATTTGGCTTGGTTGTCTGTAGCGATTTTTTGATACGTGTCAATCAATCCTTGCCCAGTGTTCGGTCCTTCGTAAACCATGACCTGTGCTTTCGGGGCGATGGCATTGATGACCTCGATGTCCAATTCAACCTCGACTTGCCCTTGGCCAGCCGCGCCGTTGTAGCCGTCGACATAGACGTTTGTCGGAGTCGGGCTTCCAAGGCCATAGTGGCTGTCGTATGTGCTGATGTTGGAAGCTTTGTATCCGTCAAGTTCCATAACCGCAACTTTTTGTCCAGAACCGTCATAGCCGGCACTGGCAAGAGGCGTTACATTGTATGCATTTTTCAATTCATCCGGCGTGTATCCGCCAGCCGGGCCGCTTCCTGCATGTGGGTCGACCGCACCTGTTTTATGAGTGTCGAGCTTGAATGGTTTCCTGATATTCGGATGTGTGAATTGAGGTTCGTTGTTCAATCCTTCCACATCTGCGATGATGCCTGCGAATTCTGCAGGGATCTCAGGTGCATCCTCATTGGAGAAATATGTTTGGCCTTTATCGTTTTTGTAGTCATTAATTTTTACACCAAAGGCATCTTCCATTTGTCCAATTTTACCGCTCACTGTTATGAATGCATTATTGCTGGAAACTCCTTGGACTTTGAAGCCTTGTTTCTTCAGGAAGCTTTTCACCTTTTCAACCGATTCATCCGTAGGGCCGTATTGCGCCTTGAATTCCTCAGTTGTTAAGAAGTGCTTGTAGTTCGGAGATGTCGGATCGTTCACACTTGCAATGAATTGATCCAATTGGTCACTGTTGCGTAAATTCAACGCAACTGTGAGTGAAGTCTTTTTGTTGCGATCAGAATGATTCAAAAACTTTCCGTGCTTTGCAGAGTAAGGCGCACCTTTCCCTAATTGAAAATGTTTCGATCCTGCTGCATGAGTGGCACTCCCACCCGCTGTGAACAGCGACAAGCTTAGTACGGATGCCACCGTCGTCATCAACAATTTACTTTTCTTCATCCTTTCACCTCTCCAATTCCCCAACATAAAAGTCCTGTAACCATGGAAGCATCCAGGTACCAATTCCAGCGAGCAGTTTTGGCCAATAATCACTGCTATTCTCCGCTAACTCCCACGGTTTCGCTCTTTTCATTTGGAATAAATATGTACGTACAACCAGTATTTTACTGAACATACCGAACATCGTATATGAGGCTTTCCGCACGTTTCTGATTAGAATATGATGAGAAAACGGTTAGATTCTCATGAGAATATTAATTATCCTTTAATTCCGACTATTTCGGTAATAAATATGAGCATAAAATACCATTGATTATTCCTATAGGAATATTTGCCTATTAGAAAATAATGGAGAAATGAAGGTTGGATTAAGGAAAACACCATTTTTTTCACAAAAATTGTTGTATTTAACGGTTAATGATATTACATGAGTTAGTTGTTTGATATGTGAAAGATTCGTACTTTATAAAATTTGAGTCCAAAATCAAATTAATTTTCCGGAATATTGTAACAATTATTTTTTTAATGTATCATCGAATTAAAGAGATAAATAATAGGGGGGAAGGATCTTGTACTCATTTATATTATTAAAAGACACTGAATTCCTAGAAATTTATAAGCTAGCAAAAGAAGTCGAGGTTTCCAGCGACTTCATTTTCCTTCTCGAACAGGAGCTTCACAAACGACAGCTTCTATAATTTTAAAATTCGTGTAACCATTGCCGGATCAAGGCAATGGTTTTTTCTTTATAGCTCTCCGCCTCTATTTCCACCCCAAAAATTTTATTGAAATAATCATTTCAATTATCAAGATATAATTATAGGCATATTTACACTCCAAATTAGATATAAGTACCTACAAATAGTAATATTTCAGTATATTGTATATTTGTAGGAGGTAATTTCTTGGCCCACTCAAAAATATTAATATCCTGCAAAAAATGCAGACATATTCTTCGTTGGTCCTATGAAACCAAAGGACAGAGGTTCTCTAATGCGGACGTTTTATTATCTTCTGGCAAACGCTTCAAAATCAAGGTTCAGTGTCATAATTGCCGCGAAGAAAATATTCTTACCATTGACCGCTCCCCTCTTGGATAGGGATTTACGTTAACGATTTTGCAAACTGACCAACGCATACCTCTGTTTTATAGTGGAAGGTGATGATTCCATTTTGTTGGTATTTGGAGAACAGCCGTTGAAGTTCCGCCACGAATTCATCATAATTATGGTCTGTCTTCGCTGGTGTGTACGATAACGAGAGGGCTCCTCCGATAAACCCTTCTTCTGTTACGGAGTGGCAATGGTCAAAATATACCTTTGTAAACTCCTGACCGAAGAAGTTCCGTTTCTCTTCATCGGGATCAAATTTGGAGATGGCAGCAGTCGTTTTAACTTTATATCGGTATAATGTACTGATATATTCTTTCTCCCATTCGCTGTCTGACTGCATATCGTTCCACAAGGTCATCATGTGTCCATTCTCTTTTAAAATCCGTTTGAACTCCTTTTGACACAATGACTTGTCAAACCAATGAAAGGACTGAGCCATCGTAATAAGGTCCACGCTGTTTTCTTTTAATGTGGTCTGTTCGGCAGAGGCGTGAATAAAATCAATGTTTTTACTATCCTCGCAATAACGTCTGCACACATTCAGCATCTCTTCATTAGGCTCGACTGCCGACACGCTGCAGCCCAGATTTCCCAGCATTCTTGTAAGAAGTCCTGTCCCGGCGCCGATATCAGCAATGACTGCGTGTTCATCGATTCCGATTTCTTTGATGGCAGCCAGTACTCCTTCCGGATAACCGGGTCTGCCAATGGCATATTCTTTTGTTTTCTGGTCAAATTGATTTGTCATTTTACAAGCCCCAATCAGTAAATTTGTTTCAGTCCCGGCTCAATTCGTTTTTAGACATTTTCTGTTTCATTTGAAATTAATGCGAGTTAAAGGATATTCTAGGAGTATTAAAGAATGATGATGCAACAATTATAATATTGATGGGGGTCTGACATTATTGAAAGAATATGAAGAAAGAAAAATACCAAAAAAAGTCGCGATCAGTATAACGTGCAACAAATGCGGAAATACAAAAAAATTATCGGATATTTGGGATGAATACGAATTTCAATCTTTTTCAATAACTTTTGGATATGGTTCCTTATTTGATGACCAAAAGTGGGAATTTGATATTTGTGATACTTGCCTCGCTGACTTTGTAAAAACCTTCAAACATTCACCTGATATTAATGGAGTCTAGCACGTGCTAGGCTTCTTTCACTTGTTTGTTCAATTTTTTTAATAGAATCCATGCTGCGATGAGATAGACTAGAAATGAAACAAAAGCAGCTGCTTGGTCAAAAAACCAGGGAATCGTCCCGATGTACAGTTTTAATGAAGCAGTTTGGAACCATGAGATTAGAACTCCAAGCAATATAAGACTTAAAATAAGCGTGCTCAAAAATCCGATTCCGTGGCTTTCAAATTTTTTCATAAATCCAAAGCCTACGAAAAAACTAACGATCCCACTCATTATCAAAAAAGTAAAAAATAGATTAACAATCGTTTGAATGTCCACTATAGATCTCCAATCTGCACCGACCCTTTAATTCCAATTATTTCAAATCATTACAGATAACTCAATAATTAATTTCAACGAATATTGGAAGGATAATCCAAAAAAAGTCATTGAAATGATATAGTAGTAGTAAATAAACGAAGGGGTTGTCATCGTTGTTGGACTCAAAGAAGAGGTGGATACTCATTTGTCTTTTTACAGCGATATTAGTTGTTTTATCGTCTTGCGAATCAGCAGAAAATCATTCATCAGCAAATGGACAGTCGAACTCAGACGGCTCAAAATACCAATCAAACCAGTCTGCGAACTCTTCAACCAGCCTAAATTCAAAATCGGAAGAGAATGATGAAGACACCCGGACCGATGCGGTGATGAATGCTGTTTTGACCTATGAGAGCACCAAGGATCAAACTTTAGTTGATTACAAAACGAAAACGATGGTTCAAGATGGTCAGAAGGTTGGATTTGAAATCGTTCCTGCATCCAACCACCAAAATGATTTCAAAGAGGGATTGATCAAAGAAATGATCAATAATGAGGACGAATCACACAGTGTGACCTTATTCCAATTTATCGTTGATGAACATAATCATGTTTCATTAATTGATCCTGCCACCACTAAAGTTGTCTTTAGTAAATGAAATATGCCATGAGATGCCTGCGGCCATAAACATTGCTGCTTCTCTCCATGAGGCTTTTTTTAAAGGACGGTTAGTTAAATGTCATTGATTAAAACCGGAATACCTGTATGATTAAATTACATAAGTTTTAGAGACAAGGATGTAACAATATGAATGATGGGGGCGCTGCGTGTGCTAGTCGTTACGACAGAGAATATTGAAGGGTATAAAGTCGTTGAGGTAAAGGGGCCGGTGTATGGCTTGATTGTGAGGAGCAGAGGGATTGGCGGAGATATTATGGCCGGATTGAAATCCCTGGTAGGCGGGGAAATCAGGCAGTATACAGCGATGCTTGAAGATTCAAGGAAAGAAGCGCTGGATCGGATGATTAAAAACGCAAACGAAATGGGTGCAAACGCGATTGTGATGATGCGGTATGATTCAGGGCAGATCGGCGGCAACATGAGTGAAATCGTTGCATACGGCACTGCTGTTGTGGCAGAGAAGCTTTCATGAATTACGTCATAGGATTCTATCTTTTAGAATTCTTGGGTGTGATCTTGTGCATCTTGCTTGGCTATTTCATCTATGACAAAAGAGTCAACCGCAACCATGGTGAAAAGGTTCCTGCCGGGTTTCAATGGACAGAAGAAGTGAATATCGACCCGGTATCTGGGGTAAAAACAAGGGTTTATTATAATCCTGATACGGGTGAACGATTTTATAAGAAAGAGAAATGATGAAGAGGCTGTTCCCATGTGGACAGCCTCTTTGTTGATTGTTTAATCTTGAGAAAGCTCAATAATTCTGGAGATGACAGCTTCCCCTTCCTCATTGTCTTTAATGACGAACAAATGGTCAGCTTCCCCTTCCACCGGCTCTGTCACATCTTCTTTTAATGAATCAGCCTGCTGCTGTATAAGCAATTCTTCAAAATTAGTAGCAGCGCCTCTGAAAATATTTGTGCTCCGCTGACTTTGTGTAACCCGATGTTGAAGGACGCCGTCGGGGATATCAAAATGAACGAGGATCCGGACAAACTTAGTGTTCTTAAAGCATTTATCCAGCAACTGCAGACGGTCTTTGCGGCTGCGATTGGAATTGCAGACAATCACGTGCAGGTCCGTCTTTTTAACCGCATGATCGACAATCACCTTTGATAGGGCATGTTTAATCGTATTCGGCCCTTTTTTCGGCTGTAATTGCCTGTAATACATGTTGAGAAATTCAGCCTGATGATCCTGATCGATTACGATGGAGTTGCTTAACTCCTTTTCTAATGATCTTGCAAATGTCATTTTCCCACTATGGGTCTTTCCAACTGTCAAAATAGCCAGCCTTTTCATATATGCAGCTCCATTTTCAAAATTGTCGTTTCACAAGCATATCATATATTTTTGCACACTACACTAAAGTATTAATGTGGCGGTCCGCGAGAGGGGGTCTGCCCCCCTCTCACACGGGCATGTTATACTGAAAAAAGGAAGGAAAATTCTTACTTTATTTAGGGGGATTTTATGAATAAGACTGCAGCATTGTCTTTAATCATTTTTATTGCGAGTTTACTATTTTTATTTTTCATGCAACAGTTACCAAACATGAGCGATGTTCTCTCAGTTGGCGTCACAATAATTTTTTTATTATCCATCATGGTGTCTGTTCTGCTGGGGATTGCAGAAAAAATGAAGAAAGAGGAGTAAGTGTGAGGGCATCGATTGGGGGATCTCTCGCTGTGCCCTTCAGTAATGGAGATATAGTATTTGCCGCGGTTTATTGTTCATCCATGATCTTATCAACATATAATGACCCATTTTTTTGAACCTCGGCGTAGAATACTTTTTCTATCGAATTGATTCCCTTATTCGCCAACTCCTGCAATAGCCAAGGTTCATTTAAATTTAATTCACTTAAGTTTTCATTTAAGATCTCTCCATTTGATATTACGGCCGTTGCCATCGGGATGACATTCTTGGGGTAATATCCACTTTCTGCTTTGGTTACAGGCTGCGCTGCATCTTTTTTCAAAACAGACAGCGTTCCATCCGTTTCAAATATCGCATAATCCACTTCCGAAAACTGAAAGACGTCTTTCTTGCGAAGCAATACCTTCAACGCATTGTGATCCAACCGTGTTTTCTTCAGTTCTTTATCGATGACCTTCCCCTTCTGTATGATGATGATCGGATCTCCATTAATGAGATTCCGCATTGTTTTTGACTTGAGATCTATGTACCCCATCAGGATGGTAAAAAGGCTCCACCCAATAAGTGCGATCACTCCGGTGCTGATTTTAAGCGAAGATTCGATTGCCAGGGAAGCTCCTAATGTTCCCAGGGCGATGGCCGAAACAAAATTGAAAAAGGTCATTTGGGAAATTTCTTTTCTCCCCATCAGTCTAGTTAAAAGAAGCAGGCATATGAAAGATAGTGCTAATCTAAGGACGAGTTCGGAAAAATTCATATACAAATTTCACCTCGTTGTTCAACGTTTATTACTATTGTGCTACAAATTGATTGGGGATATGAGGTGAATATTTACTAAATGAGGTACATACAAAAGAAAAATACCCCTTCGATTGAAGAGGCTTTTCGCAAGTATATATCTTGTTGTATATAGAGCATTCCCGCAGTTGACTTAACATATTCACTGAACCTGAATTGTGTGTTAGTCCATTCAATTGAAAATTTAACAAGGAGATAAAAAGATGACTATAATGCTAAGAACAATCGAAATGGATGACCTTCCCCTTTTCTTTGAATTTCAAAAGGACCGTGATGCAATTCATATGGCTGCTTTCACAGCAAAGGATCCGAATGACCGGGAACATTTCAACCGGCATTGGAACAAAATACTTGGGAATGAGAGCATCATAAAACGGACGATCACATTGAATCATGAAGTCGTTGGGAGCATCATGTGCTTTGAACAATTCGGTGAGCGGGAAGTGACGTATTGGATCGATAAAAAGCATTGGGGCAAAGGGATTGCCACCGATGCACTGGGAGAGTTTCTAACGATTGTGCCTGTCCGCCCTCTCTACGGGAGAACGGCAAAGGATAACATTGGTTCACGCAGGGTTCTAGAAAAATGCGGATTTACGATTACAGGTGAAGATAAAGGTTTTGCCAACGCCCGTGGGGAAGAAGTGGAAGAATTCATTCTCATGCTAGCCGACTAAAGGATCGGCCATGCCGGAATGTGTGTTATTTTGCGTTAATCCGTTAATATTCTAACGGGGGTCTGACCCCTATTACGACCGTGGCATCCATTTCTTCATTTCTGACTATTCTTGTGGTTAATCCGGCACTCATAAAAATTTCAAACGTTTTAGGTGCCTGCCTTTCGCTCGTTTCGATTAAGAGGTGCCCTCCCGGAGCAAGCCAACGCGGGGCTTCTTGTGCTGCTTTACGCTGCAAGTCGAGTCCGTCCTGTCCCCCGTCAAGCGCGACTTTCGGTTCATATAGGCGTGCCTCCTGTGGAAGCATTTCGATAGCTTCGGTCGGGACATAGGGAGTATTGGCAACAATGATGTTCACCCGGCCTTTCAGCGACTGAGGCAATGGGGTATACAGGTCACCTTGGAAAACCTGACCGCCTTTATCTGTTACGTTTCGGGCAGCACAGCGGACGGCGATGGGGTCAATGTCGACAGCATATAAGGAAATTCTGTTCAGTTCCGCAGCCAATGCGGCCCCGACCGCTCCAGACCCGCAGCATAAGTCGACCACGATATCACCTGGACAAGCCAGTGCCCTTGCTTGCTGCACAAGAAACTCTGTACGCCGGCGAGGGATGAATACTCCCATTTCCAGTTCGATCCGCAGATTGCAGAATGTTGTGGCACCGACGACATATTCAATAGGCCGTCCTGTCACTCTTAGTTCCGTCATGGTTTTAAGGTGTTCCATGGTTCGCGCCTCAGAAATCAATAGCTGTGCTTCCTCTTCGGCAAACACACAGCCCGCACTCCTTAGTTTGTCGATTATCTCTTGTCCGTTTTGGACATCCATTTTAATCCCTATATCTCTCACCACTTTTTTCATTTATTTGTTTGTTATTATTTTCGCTAATTGATGTGGAACTCCTGCTGATGGGCCATACCCTTTTCGTATTGGAGGACTATCAGAAACATTCAAATTTTTTGTGCTGTTGAGTAGGATGGCGGAATTGGAGAGGATCGCAGTAGTGACAGGGTTAGGGATTAATTTGTCTTTTTTCTGG
>NZ_RCVZ01000014.1 GCF_003668575.1 Falsibacillus albus
TTTGGAAAGTTAGTTACAACAAAAAAGCTTGTAGAGAAGAAATACCTCTTTCTCTACAAGCTGGGCATGCAGGATTTCCTGCATGCTTTTATTATGGATTTTCACACAGTTACTGTTTTAACTTTGGGGTGGCGGCAATAGCCAGGGAAGCATCAGGCGGATGATCGATTAAGTTCGGCACTTCCTCGAAATATGCTAGGAACTTTTCTTCGTGCGGTGTGCTGCTGCATACGTTTCCTTGTCCTGTGCCAACATCGAGCGACCTAACTTCCTGTATGGCCCGCGGAAAGTGAAGAATGACACGGAAATCAACAGCATTGTTTATCATAGCCTAAAAAAATATAGGTGAATTGTTCAATTTTCTGGCAGATCGAAGGGGAAACATGATTCAGGGGTGACTGGACGGCGCGGGCATAACTAATATCAGCCGAATTTTCAGATATATCGGCCGGCTTTCGGATATATCAGCCAAAATGATGACTATATCAGCCGATTTTTCAAATATATCGGCCGATCGACACCACGCGACATATTCCGCGGCTGCACCATTCGCAAAGCCATCATTAATAAGGGTAATTCCTCAGTTCAAAAATATTTTCATACTAGTGGTAGGATGGGCGAATAATAGGGTAAAGCGGTAATGCTGGATGATTCAAGCCGATGGCGTCAAGCTGGATTCGGAAAGAAAGTCGTGGAGGGTGCCTATGTCGCTGCAATTGATCGAAGCATATATTCCAAATAAATACCTTGAGCAGGTCGATGAAAAAGTCCAATCCTTTGATCATGTTTCCTATTGGAAAGGAGATCGTGCAGACGACAGAGTCCTGATAAGGCTGCTGGTCAACTCCCAGCAAACTGAGGAAATACTCGATTATTTAGAGAGTGTATCCAACCTCATTGACGGCTTCGAAGTGATTTTATTTCCTGTCCAAGCCTATATCACCAGGGAAACGGCAGAGAAAAAAGAAGAGGAAGAGGAAGATAAAAGCAAGGTAGAGAGGGCGAGCAGGCAAGAGTTGTATACGAAGATCGAAGCGAACTCCCATGTGGACATCGGTTATTCCATCTTTGTGGCCATTTCTGCCGTGGTCGTCACCATCGGACTGATTAAGAACAGTTCAGCGATCGTCATTGGGGGAATGGTGATTGCCCCGCTTTTGGGTCCAGTCATCGGAGTGGCATTCGCTTCTATTTTGGGAGATTTCAAACTGCTCCGAAGTGCCTTATTGACCGTCTTGACCGGGGTGATTTTATCCTTGATCGTTTCGATCGGGCTCGGCCTGTTCTTTGGAATCCCCACTCACAGCCAGGAGTTCATGTCGCGTACGAAGGTGTCGATCGAAGATATTGTCCTTGCCCTTGCATCCGGTGCTGCGGGCTCCCTGTCTACATTAAGGAAATTTCCAAGTGCCCTTGTGGGAGTGATGGTGGCGGTTGCCCTATTGCCGCCGATTGCAGTGATGGGGATGTCAGGGGCAGCGTTTCTATGGCCAGAAGCGATTCATGCCACATTGCTTCTTCTTGTCAATATCAGCTCCATCTTATTGTCTGCCGTGGTTGTATTTTCGCTGACAGGAATCCGGCCGCTTAAATACGATGAAGTTCAAAAGGCAAACAATTCACGGAAATATTCATTGATCTTTGTAAGCCTGATCGTCCTGTTGCTTTTAGTGGCAGTGATTTATAGCAACCATCTCTTGTAACTGTCCATTTAGTATAAACAACTTCAAAAAAATATGTTACATTAGTTGTATATAAAGGTTTTATAAATAACCATTGTCTTTCTCGGGAGGACAATTGTTTTTCAAACATTTTTATAAAAAATTAATCTGGAGGGATCAAACATGTCAAGTAAAGCATTAGATCAGTTTTTGAATGAGAATTTGAATGATTTAAAAGAAAGAGGACTTTACAACGAAATCGATCCTGTTGAATCACCAAATGGCCCTGTCATCAAGATCGGCGGGAAAGAATTGGTGAACCTATCTTCAAATAACTATCTTGGTCTTGCCACCAACGAGAGATTGAAGGAAGCTGCTGTGGAAGCAGTGAAAGAATGGGGAGTTGGTGCTGGCGCTGTCCGGACAATCAACGGTACCCTTGCATTACATACAAGACTGGAAGAAAAAATTGCAAAGTTTAAGTCCACCGAAGCTGCAATTGCCTTTCAATCAGGCTTCAACTGTAACATGGGTGCGATTTCAGCTGTCATGAACAAGCATGATGCGATTCTTTCCGATGAACTGAACCATGCATCCATCATTGACGGATGCCGCTTATCAAAAGCTAAGATCATCCGTTTCAACCATTCGGATATGGAAGACCTTCGTCAAAAGGCAAAGGAAGCGAAAGAATCAGGACAATACAATAAAATCATGGTCATCACAGATGGCGTCTTCTCAATGGATGGAGATGTCGCGAAGCTTCCTGAAATCGTGGAGATCGCAGAAGAATTCGATTTGATCACATATGTTGACGATGCACATGGTTCAGGTGTCCTTGGAAAAGGCGCAGGAACGGTCAAGCATTTCGGTCTTTCCGATCGTGTCGATATGCAGATGGGGACATTGTCCAAAGCGATCGGCGTAGTGGGAGGATATGTCGCAGGCAAACAAAACCTGGTTGACTGGCTGAAGGTCGCTGCCCGTCCATTCTTATTCTCTACTTCCTTGACACCTGCTGATGTGACAGCTTGTACAGAAGCTTTGAATATCCTTATGGAAAGCACAGAGCTTCATGATCGCCTTTGGGAAAATGGGAACTACCTGAAAAAAGGCTTAAAGGAGCTTGGTTTTGATATCGGTGACAGTGAAACACCAATCACGCCATGCATCATCGGCGAAGAAAAAACAACACAAAAATTCAGTAAGCGCCTATATGAAGAAGGCGTATATGCAAAATCCATCGTATTCCCGACAGTTCCAAGAGGGACAGGGCGTGTGAGAAATATGCCGACGGCTGCCCATACTAAGGAAATGCTTGATAGAGCGATTGCCATTTATGAAAAAGTAGGCAAGGAAATGGGCATTATCTAATTTTGTAACAGCATGAACGGTTTTTTAATACAGGAGGAAAAATGAAATGAAGAAAATTTTAGTGACCGGAGCACTTGGCCAAATCGGATCCGAATTGGTCATGAAATTGCGCGGAGTCTACGGCTCCGATAATGTATTGGCGACAGATATCAGGGAGACCGACAGTGATGTTGTCAAAAGCGGCCCTTTCGAAATTTTGGACGTAACGGATGCTGAAAGAATGCATGCATTGGCAAAGCAGTATGAAGTCGATTCCATTATCCATTTGGCTGCGCTTTTGTCCGCAACAGCGGAAGCAAAACCACTGCTTGCGTGGAATTTAAACATGGGTGGCTTGGTGAATGCACTCGAAACAGCACGTGAATTGAATTGCCAATTCTTCACACCGAGCTCGATCGGCGCCTTTGGACCGTCTACCCCGAAAAATAATACACCACAGGACACGATTCAGCGTCCTACAACGATGTACGGTGTGAATAAAGTATCTGGCGAGCTGTTGTGCGATTATTATTATCAAAAGTTCGGCGTCGATACGCGCGGCCTTCGTTTTCCTGGGCTTATCTCTTATGTAGCACCTCCTGGAGGCGGTACGACGGACTATGCAGTAGAAATTTATTATGAAGCGATTAAGAAGGGAAGCTATTCCTCATACATTGATAAAGGGACATATATGGATATGATGTACATGCCGGATGCCCTTAATGCGATCGTGGATTTAATGGAGGCAGATCCCGCCAAGCTCAAGCACCGCAATTCCTTTAACGTAACAGCGATGAGCTTTGAACCTGAAGAAATTGCACAGGCAATCAGAAAGCATATCCCATCTTTTGAAATGAGTTACGATGTCGATCCGATCAGGCAGGCAATCGCCGACAGCTGGCCGGATTCCATTGATGCATCGGCAGCCAAGGAAGAATGGGGATTCCGAACGGATTTCGATTTGGCAAAAATGACAGCAGATATGCTTGAAAAATTGAAAGCGAAGTAATAGGGAAGCCACCTTGTTTTGGTTTGTAGACAAAAGGGATCGAGAGAATGTCGTCTTCGATTCCTTTTGTCATTTTTTTAGCTCTCTTCTCAAAGATTGTTGTTTTTATCAGTTTTTCTTTGAAGCATCCTGCAGCGGACATTATGTTATATCGTTCTTTGGCATATTTCGACATATCTTATACAACAGAAGAGCTGGTTATTTTGAAATTTATTACCCGGAAAATGTGGTGGGCAATCCTTTTTTATTTCCGTTGCCGATAGGTTAAATAATTTTTCAGAATAATAAATAAAAATATTATCCATTGAACTAAAGTGTAACCTTACTTACAATGATAAATGTGGCTAATGTATGCACGATTTTATTTCAGTATTTCAATATACCTTATCTAGGGCGAGGAAGGATATTTGCCTAGCAAACCCTTTTCATTCCAATTTAGTGACGAATTAATGAAATATATGTGTCGAATTAGTGAGAATTTGATGATAAACCTTTGACACTTTTGTGAGATGCGTCACATAAAGTTTGTCCTCTGCTAGTATGGGTATAGTCGAAATAAAAAAGTATTTCACTCATTACTTATTTATATACAAACAAAAAGGTAGGTGACAAAATTGAGAAAGTTAGTCAAGCCTTTGGTGCTGCTTTCTATACTCATCACATCGGTATTCCTAGGCGGATGCAGCAAGATGACAATGTTCAATCCACAGGGACCGGTTGCAGAACAGCAGAAAGATCTTATCTTTTGGTCAATCGGCTTTATGCTTTTCATTGTTGCAGTCGTATTTATTCTCTTCTCAATTATCATCGTGAGGTATCGCGAGCGTAAACAACCGGAGGGCTATGAGCCGCCGGACGATCACGGAAATACGTTCTTGGAAATCATCTGGACCGTCATTCCGATCATCATCGTCATTGCACTTTCTGTGCCTACGGTGAAAACCATATATTCTTTGGAAAAACCTCCGAAGGCCACGGCTCACAAGAAGCCATTGGTTGTCAACGTAACTTCCGTTGATTGGAAATGGATCTTCAGCTATCCAGAGCAAAATATTGAAACGGTTAACCAATTGATCATTCCTGAAGATCGCCCTGTCAAATTCAAATTGACTTCTGCCGATTCCATGGCAGCATTTTGGGTTCCGGCACTTGGCGGCCAAGAATATAACATGGCAGGAATGCAGACTGACCTATATTTACAGGCTGACCACCCTGGCGTTTATAAAGGGCGGAATGCCAACTTTAATGGTGAAGGCTTCGCTGACCAGAAGTTTGACGTGAAAGCCGAAACTCAGGAGGATTTCGACCAATGGGTAAAAGATACTCAGAAATCGGCTCCGAAGCTTACCAAAAAACAATATGATCAATTAATGCTTGCAGGACATAGTAAACCAATGACGTTCTCTTCCACTCATTTACAATGGGTTGACCATGCGAAGATGAGTAATTCTGACTACGCAGAAAAAATAAGAGAACAAAACAAACAATCAAACGAGGCTAACTAGGGAGGAGGCACACAGCATGACTTGGGACAAATTTTTTGTCACTGGCGATCCATTGATCTATGGTGCGGATGTATCGATCATCATGACGAGCATCGCCATTGTGGCAGGCTTGACCTATTTCAAAAAATGGAAGTGGCTATGGACGAACTGGCTTACGACCGTTGACCATAAACGTTTAGGCGTCATGTACATTATTGCGGCAATATTGATGCTATTCCGCGGCGGTGTAGATGCGCTTCTTATGAGAGCCCAGCTCACTGTGCCGGGTTCGAAATTTCTTGAATCACAGCATTATAACGAAATTTTCACTACACACGGAACGATCATGATCATTTTCATGGCGATGCCGTTCTTAATCGGATTGATGAACGTTGTCGTACCTTTGCAAATCGGAGCGCGCGACGTTGCATTCCCATATTTGAATGCGTTGAGCTTCTGGACGTTCTTCTTCGGAGCGATGTTATTCAATATTTCCTTCGTTATCGGGGGATCCCCTTCAGCAGGATGGACGAGCTATGTGCCGCTTGCGGGTAACGACATGAGTCCTGGACCGGGGCAGAACTATTATTTATTAGGCTTGCAGATTGCAGGTATTGGAACATTGATGACGGGAATCAACTTTACCGTCACCATCTTGAAAATGCGTGCCAAAGGCATGGGCCTTATGAAGATGCCGATGTTCACATGGTCAACATTGATCACATGTGTCATCATCATCTTTGCATTCCCTGTCTTGACAGTTGCACTTGCTTTAATGACATTTGACCGTTTATTCGGAACACACTTCTTTACACTTGCAGATGGCGGAATGCCGATGCTTTGGGCAAACCTGTTCTGGGTCTGGGGACATCCGGAAGTGTATATCGTTATTTTGCCGGCGTTTGGTATCTTTTCGGAAATCATCAGTACATTTGCAAGAAAAACGCTGTTTGGATATAAAGCAATGGTCTATTCCATGATTGCCATTGCCGGACTTAGCTTCGTCGTTTGGGTCCATCACTTCTTTACGATGGGGGCGGGAGCAGCAGTAAACTCCTTCTTCTCCATTACAACGATGGCGATTGCAGTTCCAACCGGAGTCAAAATATTCAACTGGCTCTTCACCCTTTATAAGGGCCGAATACAGCTTACGACACCAATGCTCTGGTCGCTTGCATTCATTCCGAACTTCGTCATCGGCGGGGTAACAGGGGTCATGCTTGCAATGGCAGCAGCGGATTATCAATATCACAATACGTACTTCCTGGTGGCGCATTTCCACTACGTATTGATCTCTGGTACAGTTTTCGCTTGTTTTGCCGGATTCTATTTCTGGTATCCGAAAATGTTCGGACACAAGTTGAACGAAAAATTAGGGAAAATTTCATTCTGGCTATTCGTAGTCGGATTCAATGTATGTTTCTTCCCTCAATTCTTCTTAGGATTTGAAGGAATGCCGCGCCGTATCTTCACTTATGGTACTGACGACGGCTGGTTTAATTTAAATGTTGTTTCTTCTGTTGGAGCGGCCCTCATGGGACTTGGATTCCTCGTGATGGTTTACAGCATTTACTACAGCTACCGCTATGCTGAGCGTGAGAAAACAGGCGATTCTTGGGACGGACGTTCCCTTGAATGGGCTACTCATACACCGGTTCCACATTATAACTTCGCCGTTATTCCAGAAGTGACAGGTCTTGATTCATTCTGGAAAATGAAGAAGGAAGCAAAAGCGGAACAGAAAGAAAAAATCGAATACAAACCGATCCATATGCCAAGCAACTCAGGCAGGCCATTCATTATGTCAGCCATCTTCTTCTTTGCCGGCTTTGGACTTGTCTTCCAATGGTATTGGATGGGCATCGTCGGATTGATTGGAATCTTCCTTGGCTTGGCTCTGCGTTCATTTGAATACGATGACGGCTATTATGTGCCGGTCAGTGAAATAGAAGAAACGGAAAAAATTTCAGGGTAAAGGAGGCTCGAACAGAATGGAAATGGTACAAAATCACGACCCAAACACTCCACTGGAGTATCAGTCAGAGACTGGTCGTTTAAATATTCTGGGTTTCTGGGTCTTCCTTGGAGCTGAGATTGCCCTGTTCGGTACACTCTTTGCAACTTATTTTGCATTAATGTACCGGACGGGGAACGGTCCCACACCCGGAGAATTATTTGAAATAAAGGGAGTCATGATTGAGACTTTCTTGCTTCTTACATCAAGTTTCACATGCGGCATTGCCGTTCATGAAATGAGAAGGCACAACAAAAAAGGATTGATGATCTGGATGATCATCACCTTGCTGCTTGGTCTTGGATTCATAGGATTCGAGGTTTCCGAGTTCATCTCATATGTCCATGAAGGAGCAACCTTGAAAACAAGTGCCTTCTGGTCAGGACTGTTCGTTCTCGTCGGAACGCACGGTGCCCACGTTTCAGTCGGTATCCTATGGGTAAGTGCCGTGCTTATCCAAGTCGCTCGACGCGGGCTTGTACCTGCAACGGCCAAAAAAGTATTTATCACAAGCTTATATTGGCACTTCTTGGACGTTGTTTGGATTTTCATTTTCACAGGGGTTTATTTAACAAGGATGGTGATCAGTCATGGCTAGCCATTCAGAAAGTAGATTTCCTTGGAAGCATTTAGTCGGATTCATTTTTTCAATCGTTTTGACGTTGATTGCTTTGTGGGTGGGGCTGTACAGCGGCTTCTCCACTAAAATGATCATTACATTCATTGTCATCCTGGCGATCCTTCAAGCTATCATTCAGCTTTTCATGTTCATGCACGTAACGGAAAGCGAAAATGGCAAATGGCAAACAGGAACGATGCTATATGCGGCATTTATTGCCGTGGCAATCGTTGCAGGGACTATCTGGGTCATGTCGTTCGGTATGGGCTACATGGATCATAAAGATATGAAGGACATGAAAGGCCATGACAAAATGGAAATGAAGCATGATGACAGCGGCAATATGGATAACATGGATATGAATTAATCGATATTTAAAAAGGATCCCGCCTACAGATGATGAGGTGGGATCCTTTTTAATGTTTACAATTCTATTAGATGATTGATTTACGCAGGGGAGTGCGGACTTTCCTCTTCAATCAACATAACCCCATATAAAAAACCCAGTTTCAATGAACTGGGTTTTTGAATGTTATTCGATTGTAGGCATAGGATCCTTTATTCGTTGGCTCCGTAAGAATGGAGCAGCGTACAAATAGATGGCAGCAACATGTGCATATAGGAAGTTTGCGATAAATAGCGACCAAAGTACAATATGTCCAAGCATTCCCATTTCAGGAACAGCAATGTAATAAATGAAGGAAATCCATAAGGCTAGCACGAAGGGTGAGTGGATGATTGCCCACTTTTTATGCTCGGCCCATAAGAACAGTGGAGTAGCGGTTGCAACAAAGAGATACACCATAAAAACATCCATTACGTTTCACTCCTTTTAAAATAAAGCGTTTACAATTTTGTCGAAAAAAAGAACAATTTGTGAACGTTTTGTTACAATTTATTATAACACATTTAATAAAAATTACCAGAGGAAAATACAAAGATAATTCTGAAAATTAAATTCAGGAATTTTGTACCATGTTTCATAGCTGGAATTGAGAAATTATTCAAACCCGTGATGGGATAAACTCGATAAAAATGATATGATAAGGGGGATTAGGTACAGATTAGATGGGGGATGTATCTTATGCTGACAAAGAAAAAATGGCAATTATTAAGTTGTATCATCCTAATATTATGGATCAGTCAATTAATCTTAGGGAGCATCTCCTATAAAAGTTCATTTTTGACGACTACTTATTTGACACTTTCTATTTCATCCATTTTGATTGCTGGCTATATGATTTGGTCGGGCTATCAGTTCTTTATGAAATATCAGAAACTTGAGTGGGAAGAAAAAAGGCTTTCAACCTTGATTAATTCGATGCCGGATTTCGTTTGCTTTAAGGATGGAGAAGGAAGATGGCTAAAGGTAAACCAGTTCGGCATCGATTTATATGAACTGCATGGGATAGATTATAGAAGTAAAACAGACATCGAAATCGGTGAATTGACACCGTTCTTCAAAGATGCTTTTCATTACTGTGTAGAGTCTGACGAAGAAGCATGGCAATCGAGAACATTGACACGGACCGAAGAGTCATTCGTCATTCCTTCCGGAGAAGAAAAGACGTTTGACGTCATCAAGGTGCCATTGTTCCATAGGAGTGGGAAGAGAAAAGCATTGGTGACAATCGGAAGGGACATTTCGCAGCAAAAAAGCGCTGAAGCTATGCTGCTTAAGAAAGAAAAACTGTCCGTAGTGGGAGAGATTGCAGCAGGCATTGCGCATGAGATCAGGAACCCGCTCACAAGTCTGAGGGGTTTCATCCAATTAATGTATGAAACAAAGAGTGTGACAAAGGATTATTTGGAAATCATGTCTTCTGAAATCGATCGGATCAATCAAATTGTCAGTGAGCTGTTAGTCTTGGCTAAACCACAAAGCAAATCAAACGCTTTGTTTAACTTTCATGACGCACTGGATTATGTGCTGAATGTGATGAGGCACGAAGCGATGCTGAAGGGGATTGAATTAAAGCTCGAATCCAGCCAGGATGCACAAATTTTTGGCGATAAGAATCAAATCATCCAAGTGTTGATCAATATTGTCAAAAATGGCATAGATGCCATGGATAACGGCGGAACGATAGCCATCCAGGAGGAAATCGTCGGTAATGAATTAAAGGTGGTCATCATTGACGAAGGAATCGGCATACCGGAAGATCGGCTGAATCGATTGGGAGAACCTTTCTTTACCTTGAAGGAAAAGGGCATGGGGCTTGGATTGACAATCAGCAACAAAATCATCCATGACCATAAGGGCACTCTCGACATCAACAGCTGTCTGGGAGAAGGAACGACCGTGCAACTCTCACTTCCTGTATCATAAAGTTAATAGGAAAGTCGTAATGAAAGGCGCCTCTGTGCGTCTTTTTTTATTTTCGCAAATATCCCTACATTCTAAAAAATCTTTCAATTTGACTATATTTAAGCTAAAATTGGAAACAGATTGTCAGTATTTAGGGGGATGCAAATGAGAAAAGTACTAGACGTTGCCATACGGTTTGTCCTTTCCTGTACAGGGATTATCCTCATAGGTGCATTGCCGCCTTTTTTAGCTGGGCTGCAGCGGAAAACGCTGGATTGGGGGATTTATTGGGCATCTTTGAAAGAGATAGTATATTCCATCGTTCATGTGCAGGATGTGACCTATATGTACTTGCAGACGGAGAAGCCATTATTCCCTTTTATGCTTGAACCTGTAATGTATTCCTTGTCGGTGATGCTCGGCGCCTTTGTCCTTGCCTGCACGGCCGCTTTATTGATGACCATCATCACGATTTTGTTCAACTACCGCGTAAGAAGGTTCATAAAAATCATTTTCTACATATTTGAGTCGATTCCTGATATTTTGATCATTTTCATTGCCCAACTGTCTGTCATTTTTATCTTTCAAAAAAGCGGCATCCTGCTGATGGACATTGCGGCACTGGATAAACAGAAGATTTACTTGCTTCCGATCGTCTGCCTGTCGATTTTACCGACCGTTCAGCTATTCCGCCTGAGCATGATCGTTTTTGAAGAAGAGTTGAATAAAGACTATGTCCTGTTGGCAAGATCTATCGGATTAAAAAAACTTTTCATTGTCATTGTTCATATTTTCCGGAATGCAGTCATCAGCGTCTTCTTTCAATCCAAGAAGACTGTTTGGTTCATGCTTTCCAATCTATTTATCTTAGAGTATCTATTCAATATGGGGGGAGTCACCCTTTTCATGATGGAAAGCTTAAATCCAAAGATATTCACGATAACGTTGATTGCGTTCTTTATCCCTATATTCATCTTTTATACAGTCGGAGAGTGGCTCATTAAACGAAAAATAACAGGTGGTGAATCAATTTCATGAAAAGTGTATGGAAAAATCCATTTTTCTTGATAGGCTTCATTTTTATTGCCGGGGTATTGATTGCCAGCTTTATTTACTCAGGTATTACCAATGACCATATTCCTAAATATCGATTTATTTATGATGATAATGGGAAGATCATTGGCGGTTCTCCGCAGCCTCCAAGCTGGAAGTCGCCATTCGGCACCGACAAGGGCGGCTATGACATGTTTGCCAAAGCAATCGTGGGAGCGAAATACACGATTCTTTCTGCATTGGCGGTCGGTGTCGTCCGCATGGTCCTTGCTGTCCCGATAGGCTTATTCTTAGGCGTTTTCCTTAGAAGGAAGAAGAAATATATCAATGGGTTTGTGGATTCGTTCCATTATATCCCGTTGACCATCCTGGCTGTCTACTTATTGCGGCCGATCCTGCTGGAACCACAAGGGGGATTCACGACGACCATCTTTGAACGCATAGCGATGGAGGTAGTCATATTGGCAATCTTAACTGTGCCGATCATAGTGGTTGTCATCGGTAATGAAACAGGCAGGGTGGCTGAGCAGGAATTTGTACTCTGTTCCAAAACGCTTGGTGCTGGAAAGCTGCGGATTATCAGAAAGCATATCTTTCCGGCACTAAGGGAGAAGATATTCGTCATATTCGGTCAGCAAATGATGCAGACATTGATTGTCTTTTCCCATTTAGGCCTGCTCCAGATTTTCCTGGGTGGCACGCATATCAGCTATGATCCGTGGATGCCGGATCCGCCGCAGTCGATCACTTACGAATGGTCCGGCTTGATCGGCAATACGTATAAACTGCTGCAATGGATTCCATGGGTGCCGCTGACCCCGATCATCTGCTTTGCGTTGACGATGATTGCCGTTTCTTTCATGATAGAAGGCTATGTGCAAGCGACCACCGGGTATTCGCATTATTTTAAAAAAGGCAAAGGGAAAAAGCAGAAGGTGAAAGAATTGCCGAAGTTGGAACCTAGCCCGGAAGAATTTCATTTATATCAAAAATCAAGCTGAACCTTAAAAAATCCCAACCTGTTTTGTCAGGCTGGGATTTTATTGTCTTTAATATGAATAGCGGAGAGAGATGCTTTCAAAGATTGTTATTTTTAACAGTTTATCTGAAAAAATTCATCTTAGGGGGTTGATTGAAGCGGAATGTGCGAGACTCCAGAGGGCTCACCGCCCGCCCCTCGGAAAGCGAGGATCCTTCAGCAGAAATCACCTTATACAATTTTTGATGAGTAGCAACAAGCTTTACGAAATGGACCTTTAAAAAAGACGGTGCAATGCACTTTTAACCAGCGTCGACTATGTTTTTACACTTGAAAAGACAGTCTCTTCAGCCTGTTTTTTCTGATGTTTACACGAAATGAATACGGGTAAACCAAAAAAATAAGATTTCAAAGAAGAGTACATACGAGAAACGCTGAAAGTGGGATGCACCATCTAGGAGGAACAAAATGAATTCTATCTATTTATTGTCGGACTCACAGCTGCTGAAGGCATACAAACAAGCGAAAAAAGAGCGCTTATCTGATGAATTTATCCGCATCCTGGAAAAGGAAATCAACAAGAGAGACCTGGACATTAAACAGGATGGGCAACCTGAATCGTAAATTAGGATCTTGATGTCTTTTGATGAGAAGAATATAGATGCTTTACCCCATAGCCAGCAAAGATGATGGCAACCATCATGACACTGATCAGCAGTCCGATCCGCTGGTTTTTATGAAGAAGACCGCCAGAAATGGTCAATACAATCATTGCAATCCCCAGATAAGAAGTAAATGGGTATCCGAACATCAGAAAGCTTGCTTTATTCTCGTAGTGCGTCCTGTTTTTGATTTGGGAAGAAAGGATCATCACCCAGTTCAAGATCAGCATCACACCAGCTGACGTCACTAAATATTCATACACCTGATGCGGGAGGAAATAAGAAACAAGGATAAGGGCCGCTAAACCAGCAGCACTGAGTAAAAGCGATGCGAGAGGGACACCTTTTTGATTTCTTGCAGTGAATTTGCTTGGGGCATCCCCATCCTCGGCCAATGACACAAGGACATTCGTAATTGAAAAAAGTGCACCGACCATCGTCGAAAATGCGGCGCTGATGATAATGATATTAAAAATGGAATCCAAGTAAGGGATGCGAAAGGATGTTAAGGCTGTCACAAATGGACTTTCACTTTCATTGATGTCCTTCCAATTTACTAGCTTCATGGCAAGAAATATGGAACTTACATAGATAGCAAGTAAAACAAGCAGCATCATGTTTCCTGCTTTCGTAATGTCGCTCTTGTTCTTCAATTCGGTTGCCGCCACCCCCATTACAGCAATACCGCCAAAGGAAAAAAGAACAAAAATCAAAGATGCCCAAAGGCCAAGCCATCCATTTGCGAAAAAGGGAATGATGGATGCAGTTGAAGCAGCTGAGTGGATACTCAACGATTTTGGAATCAAGCCAAGCAAAACTGCCAGGCCGAAGAGAATGAAGATGACAAGCGTCGATAATTTGATCACCCCGAACATCGACTCGATTCTCCCGAAGTTGCTTGCACCAAGCAGGATGATCCCGATGCCAAGCAGCGAATAAATAATGGAGAACACCCATAAAGGAACATGCGGAAACCAAAATTGGGTGAAAATGGATAGGGCGGTGATTTCACTCGACATGATCAAAAGTCCTGCGACCCAATACATCCAGCCGCTCATAAAACCAAATAAAGGGCCGAATGCTTTTTTCGCATAGGTGCGAAACGACCCTGGCTGCGGATCGTGAACAGTCATTTCCGATAACGCCATAAAAACTAAATACGATGTAATGCCCCCAAAGAGATAGCCGATTAAAACTGCCGGTCCGGCCGTATGTATGGAAAGTCCCGTACCAAGAAAGAACCCCGCTCCGATAACGGAACCTATCCCGATCAGAGACAAGTTCCACCAGTTTAAAGCTCCGTCTTTCCCTTTTTTCATTTTTTGCTGCTGCGTATGTTTCACATGCTGTTTGACAGGATGATGCGGCTTCATTGGAATCAGCTCCTTGTCCAATTATTAATCATAGTGTTTGTCTAAACCCTTCTTTTTTATGTCGGCTGCATTCATAACGCTCTTTTCGTACAGTTACAGGTTGTGTAAGGTTGAATTCCGCTGCAGGATGCTCGCTTTCCGAGGGGCCTTACAGGATGTGAGGTCGTTCGATGTTGGCACACGACGTGCCGAACTTAATCGAACATCCGAACATCCGCCTTACTCGCCTCGCTTCTCTGCGGGGTCTCACCTGGCCCGCAGATCCCACCGGAGTCTCGCACCTTCCGCTCCAATCAACATTAATTGGTAAACAAGACGTTGAACTTAAATAGCAGCTGCCATCAACAAAGCGAGGAGGACAGCTGCTTTACAATTGCTACAAAAATAATAATCCGAGCGAAATGACGATTCCGCTGACCACTAAAATGATGCAGCAAAATCCCATAATATCTTTTGCTTTCAGCCCGGCGATCGCTAATGCCGGAAGGGCCCAGAATGGCTGGATAAGGTTGGTCCAGGCATCTCCCCATGCAACAGACATAGCGGTTTTGGGGATGGAAGCACCCAATGACTGAGCGGCTTCAAGTACGATCGGGGCTTGAACGGCCCACTGCCCGCCACCGGATGGAACAAAAAAGTTGACCAGCCCAGCGCTTAAGAACGTAAAGAAGTAAAAGGTAAAATCATTGGAAACAGACACGAATGCCTGTGACATCACTGCTGCCAGTCCGGAAGCTGTCATCATTCCCATGATCCCAGCATAGAAAGGGAATTGGATGATGATGCCGCTTGCCCCTTTGACTGCGGTGTTGACTGCGTGCAAAAAGCGCTTTGGCGTCCCATGGAAAAGGATTCCCAAAAACAAGAAGGCAAAGTTGACGATATTCAAGTTTAAATCAAATCCGCTTTGATAGAAATAATAGCTTAGAAATGCGAGACCGAGAAGGCCGGCAATCATGGAAACGATGAAACTGTTTTCGAGCCGGTCGGCAGGGGTGATTTGCCCCTCTTCGACGGCAGCAGCCTGGAAAGAGGATTCATCCTGCAATAATGCCGGATCGACAATGACGGTCTGCTCCTTTGCCGGCATCATAAATCGGTTTAAAATCGGCAGGATGATCAATAATGCCAGGACGATGATCAAGTTGAAAGGAGCGAAGATCGTTTCGCTCGTTGGGATGATGCCGATTTTATCCTGAAACGGATGCCCGGAAGTCGCGATGGACAATGGGATCGATCCCGACACACCGCCATGCCAGACGATGAACCCTCCGTAAGCGCTTGCAATCAATAGCCGATAATCAACTTGCTTAACTTTTTTGGCTAATTCCTTGGCAAATAAAGCGCCGATGACAAGACCGAATCCCCAGTTGACCCAAGAAGCCACGATGGAGACGATCGAAACAAGGACAATGGCAGCCCCTGGTGACTTTGCCAGGGAAGCCAATCCGCCCAGAATCTTTTTAAAGACCGGGCTGCTGGCAAGCACATGCCCTGTGACGAGCACGAGAACCATTTGCATGGAAAAAGCCAGCAATGCCCAAAATCCATCACCCCAAAAATGGACCATATCAATCGTGCTGCTGTCAGTAAAGATCAGCCCCAATCCAAACACGACAAAGGTAAGAATGATGACAAACAAGAATGGATCAGGCAAAAAACGCTGCATAACATGATTGGAAAATCTAATTAAACCTTTCACATAATTTCCCCCTTATAAAAATTCCCCTATAAATGTAAGACCATTATTAACTTTCGCCAATGATTTTCCAATTCCTCCCCAAAAATGTCGCCAACATTGAAAATAGGCTATGGACCTTGGTGCCTGGCACCTTGGTACATAGCCTATTTGGATTCCAGTTGATTGCTTAATTGATGGAGGTCGATGGATAGCTGGTCGCCGACTTCTTTTCCAAGAATGTCTGAATACCGGATATAGAGCACCTTCCAGCATTTTTTTATGTCTGGCAAAAGCTGTTCTCCTTTTTCGGTCGGGGAGATATAAACGAGTTTTCCCTCTTGTCGGCGGTCCACCAATTGCTTGACGATAAGTTTATCGACAAATCTTGTACACGTAGACGGAGCAATATGAAGCTTTTCGCTTAACTGCTTCTGTGTCATTCCCGGCTGGTCGATCACCGCCATGATTAAAAAAGCATACGTAGGTGAAAGTCCGATCGGGGCAAAAGCTTCTTCCGCCATTTTATTCATGATTCTTGAGAATCGATTGGCCGTAAAGTATAAACAGTTTGTAAAATAGGAATCCAGCATCTTTATCACCTCTCATAAATGATTGTACGTACAATGATTATAAGGCCTCTCCTAAAAAAACACAATTTCACAGGGCATATGAAAGGAAATAGCGACCGTTGATTTGATATGATGAGTAACAAGAAATGCAAAGGAGGTTGGATGATGTCATTGCCATTGCTTGAAAAAAAGTTAATAGAACAGGCTAATACAGAGAATGCCCCTGGAATGGAGAAATATATGAAAAACCATTTCCCTTTCCTTGGAATCAAAACACCTGAGAGGAAACAGATCTTAAAAGATTTCTGGAAGGAAACAGAGATTCACAAAGCTCCATTTGACCGGGATTTCCTTATTGCCATGTGGGAAAAAGATGAAAGAGAATATCAGTATATCGCGTTGGATTATTACGGAAAATACATAAAGAAAAGACCGAAGACGGATATAGACCTCATCAAATACTTATTGACGCATAAATCTTGGTGGGATACGGTCGATCCTCTTGCATCAAACTTTGCAGGACCGCTTGCAAAAAATCACCCCGATCTTAAGGAAACTTTAAAAGAATGGGCCAAGGACGACAATATGTGGCTTAGGCGAACGGCCATCTTGTTTCAACTGCGGTATAAATCGGAAACCGATGAAAAGTTTTTATATGAAACGATTTTAAAAAACAATCAATCTAAAGAGTTTTTTATTCAAAAGGCCATCGGGTGGGCTCTGAGGGAGTATTCAAAAACCAATCCGGATTCTGTCCGCTCCTTTATCGAGGGGCATCCCCTTGCTAATCTAAGCGTCCGCGAAGGCAGCAAATATATTTAAGTGCCAGAGCTTTAATTGATTTAAAGAGAACGAATATCCAGCCAAACTAAAGAAGAAGGTGTGTGCAGCATGAAAATTCATTGTATCGCAACAGACATGGATGGAACCCTGTTAAACTCTAAGCAAAAAGTGAGCGAAGCAAATAAACGTGCGATCATGGAAGCGAAAGAAAAAGGAATTCAAGTAATCGTTGCAACGGGAAGGTCTTATTCGGAAGCCCGTTTTCCTCTTGATGAAGCAGAAATAGAGTGTCCGATCATCTGCGTCAATGGAGCAGAGATACGGGATGAAAAAGGCGGCATCACCCATACAACCGGAATGGATTCTGCCATTTCTGCAGAAGTGGCCAATAAACTGCGGGATAAAGGGATCTATTTCGAAGTTTATACGAATCAAGGAACTTATACAGAGGATTATGAAAAAGGGATTGATATCATCATCGACATCTTTCAATCATCCAATCCACAGGTAAGTGAACATAAAATCAGGGAAGCGGCCAAAGAACGGTTTTCTAAAGGGCACATTAGCGTCATTGAGGATTATGAACAAATCTTCCATGAATCTTCCATGATTATATATAAGTTTTTGGCCTTTTCCTTTGATGACGATGCCTTGAGCTCTGCAAAGGAATTGCTGGATCAGGTGGAAGGCATTGCGGTCAGCTCTTCGGGTAGGGAGAACTTGGAAATCACCAATGTCCATGCCCAAAAAGGAATCGCCCTGGAACAGTTTACAAAAGAACAAGGCCTGGATATGTCTAAAACAATGGCCATTGGAGATAACTTTAATGATCTATCGATGATGAAAAAAGTCGGCCGTCCAGTTGCCATGGGGAATGCAGCTGAAGGAATAAAAGAATTCTGTGAATTCCATTCGGCGACCAATGAAGAAGATGGAGTAGCGAAAGCCATATTCGAAGTCTTGAAAATCAACGTATAAAAAGAGAGTGAAAGGTCGTTATTCATGTGCAAAAAAATCTCCTTCCTATGACATTGGCGGTCATTCTACTGTACAGCTGCAGTCAGCAATCTGACCCGGATCATAAGATTCCTGCCAAAGTAGTAAGCAGGATTACGGAGGTCAAAAGTGAAGTCATAGCAGATCATTTATCGACTCCATGGTCGATCGACAACACCGATGGAATATTTTATATTTCCGAAAGGACCGGTTCGATTGCCAGAATAGAGAATGGACAAGTCCGGCACGAGCAGGTGAATATGGAAAAAAAGCTGTCCAATTCTCCGGAAGCAGGATTGCTTGGGTTTGTCCTTCACCCGAAATTTCTAAAAAATGGCCAGGCATATGCTTATTATACGTATGCCGAACCAAATGGGACAGAATATAACAGAATTGTGCTCCTGCAGCATGACGGTCGATCATGGAAGGAGAGCAAGGTGCTCGTCGACCGCATACCAAGCGGGACCTATCACCATGGTGGCAGGCTGAAAATCGGTCCTGATGGAAAGATATATGCGACGGTAGGGGATGCGACCATTCCTGAATTGGCCCAAGAAAAAACATCTTTAGCAGGAAAGATCCTCAGGTTGAATCTCGATGGAACGATTCCTGCTGATAATCCGGATCCACGATCCTATATGTATTCTTACGGCCACCGGAATCCTCAAGGTTTGGCATGGGATGAAAAAGGGGATTTATTCAGCACGGAGCATGGCCCCCAAGGACATGATGAAATCAATTCTATCCGAAAAGGCCAAAATTACGGGTGGCCAGTCATTGTCGGCAAGGAAAAGAGGGAAGGGCTGATTTCTCCTTTATATGAGTCCGGTCCGCCACCTTCCATTGCGCCATCAGGTGCTGCTTATGCGGAAGACAAATTGTTCTTTGCCACGCTGGCAGGAGAAAGCATCAAAATGTATAACATAGATACGGGGGAGGTCACGACTGTTTTAACAGGGTTTGGCCGTATCCGTGATGTTTGGATTGATAAAGATCAGCTTTATTTCGTTACGAACAATACAGATGGGAGAGGCAGCCCCGCTCCAGATGATGATAAGCTCGTCCGTGTACCGTTTGCGGCATTGATCGAACAGGAAGCGAAATAGTGTAGAAGACCACTGAGTATGAAAAGTGAGAAGTAGGGAGGCTCACTTTCAAGGGGTGTTTGCTCGAAGCAGACATGACTGTATTTTTGGGGGATTGGTCATCAAACGATGTCATTGATGCCCGATATGGCCGTATTTTGAAGAAAGCGGTCACCAATCTGCGCCATTGGAGCCCGATATGGCCGTATTCCGAGGAAAGCGGTCACCAATCTGCGCCATTGGTGCCCGGCATGGCCGTATTCCGAGGAAAGCGGTCACCAATCTGCGCCATTGGAGCCCGATATGGCCGTATTCCGAGGAAAGTGGTCACCAATCTGCGCCATTGGAGCCCGACATGACCATATTTAGAAGGAAGTGGTCACCAACCTGCGCCATTGGAGCCCGACATGGCCGTATCTCAATGAAAGCGAGCAACTTGCAGCGGAAACCAATATTACTCAAATATCAAAAAAAGAGCCGTTCCATCAAGTGCCAGGCACTGAAGGAACGGCTCTTTTTTACTCTGCATTGATTCCATTCATGATGAAGGAAATCATGCGGTTGATTTCTTGCTCATCGTCCCAGTCGAAATCAGGGGCTATCATATACCTGGCCATAAGGTAGCCGATTACGGTCGATCCGATCAATCGAAGGGAAGATTCGGCCGGCATCTTTTTGATTTGCCCTTTTGCCTGATAATGTTCGAAGACAATGGTGAAGCGGTCAAAAATTTTCTTTCCGATATTCTTCATGAACTGTTCTTTTAATTCAGGGTGAAAAGGGATTTCCTGAATTAAAATTTTGATCATGGTCATATTATCCTTTGCAAACTTGCGGCGATTCTCGATGACCGCACGCAAGAAATCTTCAAATCTATCATAGTCTGTGTTTAATACTTTGCTGATGTCATTGATGATGAAAGGGGCAATCAGCTTGGTCATCGTCGGTGCTACGATTGAAAGAAGCAGTTCTTTTTTTGTTTTATAATGGCGGAAGATTGTCCCTTCGGCCACACCTGCTTTTTTGGCGATTTCATTGGTTGATGTTGAGGCATAGCCTTTTTCTGAAAAGATCTCGACGGCCGCCTCCAATATTTTCTTTTGCTTCTCTGTGACCTGCTCCTGGTCATCCAATAATAAATCCAATATATTATGATCTTCAGGCATGTATATCTCCTCGTTCTGTTAGGCTGTTTTCACCGCTGTCCTTACACAGGCAGCCTTTTCTACCTTCATTGTACTACATCCTGCACTGCGAACCTAATCCATTCATAACGGGATAGTGCTACACTTTTCGGTATGTTTTTAAAGCAGCGATATTTAATAAAATGAACAAGATCGAAAAGCCTGCCAATATCAATATGTCGTACGAAATATCTCCGACAGAGAACCCCCTGATCATAATATTTTTAAGGGCATCTGCTGCATAATAGAGCGGGGTGATTGGCCCGATCCAGCTAAGCCAATCCGAAATCGTATCCAGGTTGAACAACCCCGAGAAAAACACTTGGGGAACGACGACCAATGGGATGAACTGCATCATCTGCAATTCATTGCGGGCAAATGCAGAGAGCAGGATCCCCAATGTCAATGCCGTAAAGGAAAGAAGGAGGATGATGAGCAGCACATTGAAAAAGCTGCCGACCATCATCATCTTCAATACGTAAATCGCATACCAAGAAATGAGGGTTGCCTGAACAATCGTAAATACACCGAATCCCAATACATAACTGATGACCATTTCCCATATGCGCAGCGGGCTTGCCAAAAGTCTTTCAAGAGTTCCTGAAGTCCGTTCACGAAGGAAAGACACCCCACTGATCAAAAACACGAAGAAAAAGCAAAAAAATCCGAGAAGTACGGGACCAAATGAATCAAACTGTCCCATATCCTTGCTTCCATATACATAGTCGATCTTCAGCTTAGGTGCTGCAGCTGTGCCGCTTTGGGATGAAGCGAGCGCTTCTTGTGCTTTTTTCATCACGAGCTGATTGACCGTTGGATCGCTTCCTTCCACGACAAGCTTCGGTTTTTGATCAAGTTGCACAAAGCCATCCAGCTTTCCATCTTTCACAGCCTTTCGAGCTTTTGCTTCAGAATCATATACCTTGAAGTCATCATGCTTTATCATCTTTTCCTGCTGGGGCTGGGAAAAGACCATTCCAACCTTCGGATCATACTTATCGCTGTCAAAAACAAGCCATAACATGGTTAATATCAATAGCGGCGCCAATAGGATCAGTGCCAGGGTTCTTTTATCCCGGATGACTTGTTGGATGATCCTCAATACAAATGCACTAATTCTCAATTTGAACACCTCCAACTGTTAAGAAGACTTCTTCAATTGAAGCAACTCCATGTTTTTCTTTGATATTACGGGGTGAATCGTTGGCGATCAGCAGCCCATCCCGAATCAACCCCAATTTATCACAGCGTTCAGCCTCATCCATGACATGGGTCGTGACGAAAATCGCCGTGCCTTCTTTTTTCAATTGCTGGAATTGATCCCAGATGCTTTTGCGAAGGACGGGATCGATTCCTACTGTAGGTTCATCAAGAATCAGCAGTTTTGGCTGATGCAGCAGGGCGATGGCCAATGATAGTCTTCTTTTCATGCCGCCGGAGTATTGCAGGATTGTCTTGTGGAGATCGTTTTGCAAACCGACAATTTCCATGACAGATTGGATCCGGTCCTTTTTCGCTTTACCTTTTAATCCATATAGGGCAGCAAAAAATTCTAAGTTTTCCTTAGCGGTCAAATCGGTATAAAGCGCATCTGATTGTGCCATATAACCGATGTCGATGAGCGGAGTGATGGATGGCATTTGAGTGTTGTTCACAATCATTTCGCCGGAGGCTGCCTTTTCAAGCCCCATCATCATTTTGACCAGCGTTGTTTTTCCCGATCCAGATGGCCCAAGAAGACCGTAGATTTCACCTTCCTGGACCTCAAGCGAAATGTCTTTCAACACCTCATGCGATCCAAAGCTTTTGGAAACGTTTTTTGCATTCACTCTAATTTGCTTCATAGATTTCACGCTCCTACGTGAATGAGATTTTAAGTAGTGAGTAATCACTCATTTTTAGGATAACGGTTCTGGGTGCATTTGTAAAGTGAGTAATCACTCATTAATTCGACAAAATAAAGGGAGCTTACAAAAGCAAGCTCCACAGTCTGGTTTATTTTACTTGATCGTTTTCCCATTGATAGTCCCAGAAGCGTTCATATTGGAACCTTTTCATCACTTCGGGATCTTTTTTGAGCCATTTTTCTTCCATTTCCGCAAGCATCCATGCTGTTTGCGAGTTATGGGCTTTCATGGCATCCAGCTTCGTGTCCAACACATGGCTGATGTCATTCACGACGTTCGGTGCGCCCAATTCTTCTTCACAGCCTTTGGAAAATGCGACGCAGTGAAGCTTTGGCCGTTTGTCTTCTTGTATTTTCCTGACGGCTCTAACGACTGCACGGGCGGTCGCTTCATGGTCAGGATGGACGGAATAGTTGGGATAGAAGGTGATGACGAGTGATGGATCAAGCTCTTCAATCATATCGGACACCATGTTGGTCAACTTTTCATCATCTTCGAATTCGACTGTCTTGTCGCGCAGTCCCATCATGCGGAGATCTTGGATACCCATGACCTCAGCTGCCTTCAATAATTCTTTCTTTCTGATTTTCGGAAGGGATTCCCTTGTGGCGAAAGGGGGATTGCCCAAATTCCTTCCCATCTCTCCCAGGGTCAAACAAGCATATGTGACAGGCGTTCCGTGTTTCACATGCGTGGCAATCGTCCCGGACACTCCGAAGGCTTCATCATCGGGGTGGGGGAAAACGACTAGTACTTGACGTTCTTTCTCCATAACATCTTGCTCCTTTCTGATTGTATTATTTTTTGTTGATTTCCGGTGCGTAGGAACTCACACCTTACGCTCCATCAAAACATTAATCGCTTATCATTTTTATTAAAAAGACGGCTGTTTTTGTAAATTCATTGCTATTCATCAAAGGTTGTGTAAGGTTGATTTTCACTGCAGGATGAGCGCTTTCCGAGGGGCCTCATACGAAGTGAGGTCGTTCGATGTTGACACACGACGAGCCGAACTTAATCGAAAAAATCCGCCTTACCTCTCCTCGCTTCGCTGCGGGGTCTCACTTGTCTAGCCCCTAGGCAAAGCCCTGCAGCCTTTCCACCTGGCCCGCTGTCCCTCGGGAGTCTCGCACCTTCCGCTCCAATCAACAACATAGAAAGGATGGTTGATAAAAACCAACAATCTTTTTTCGAATCGGCTCTGATCCAGCCGGTTCCGCTTTTCTATTGTCCATCTCCACCGGCTAGAGGCTGTGAGATTTCCCTCAGCACGCTTACGATAAGTCATCCTCGGTTCGCCTGAGGCTCATCGTGATTCCTTTATCTCGCGGTGCTTCAGTCCAATCTCTTCTCCTCTGATCCAGCCGGTTCCGCTTTTCTTATTCAAAAGGGGTTTGGCTGATTTCCAATGCTACGGCCAGTTTGCCGTCAAATCCGTGGCCAGCAAGTAGGAGGCGACCTTCTTCGTCTTCTTCAAAGTGGGTGAGGCCCTCTGCATAGATCCAGCCGATTTCAAGCTTCAATCCTGCCCGGAAAGGTCCATCGCCTACGATTTTTCCGTGCTCATAAGTAACCTGTGCGTTGCGAATATAGGCTCCTGCAGAGAAAAATTCTTCATTGAAGTGGGATGCATAAGCTCCGTTTGTCGTTTCCAAATGTATATAAACAGGTTTGCCTGCGAAACGGTCGATGTATGGTTGGACAGCGTCGATCGTAATTGGTTCCATCTGTTGTTCCTCCTTTATCAAACGAAATCATATCGAATTTATAATATATCTTACTAAACTTCACATCTGATTGCTAAAAGTATGTTTTGGATCGGCAGAATTCATAAATAAAAGGCTGTCCCATTCCTTCAGGACAACCTTTTGGATGTTATTTATCTTTCCCCAATTGCTATTCTTGCATGCGGTTGTATGCGCCGTGCATGACTGGACCTACATATTCATTCAATGGAAACCCATGTTGGATGGCAGCCGTAACAAAATTTTTCGCTTCTTTGACAGCGCCGTCAACAGTCAGGCCATTTGCCAAGTTGGCTGTAATGGCAGCTGCAAACGTACATCCTGCACCATGGTTGTTGGATGTATCCACTTTCTCTGCTTCCAAGATCGTGAATTCCTGTCCATCAAAGAATAAATCGATGGCCATATCATGCTGTAGCTGTTTACCGCCTTTGATGACAACATTTTTGGCGCCAAGTTCGTGTATTTTTTTCGCTGCGGTTTTCATGTCGTCAATCGTTTTCAGGGGACCGTTTTGAGCCAATTGGCCAGCCTCGAATAAATTCGGTGTGACCACAAGTGCTCTCGGCAATAAAAATTCCCTCATCGCATCCGTTGTTTCAGGATGAAGGACTTCATTCTCACCTTTGCAGACCATGACTGGATCGATGACGACTTTCTTCAGTCCGAATTCATCGATTTTGCGTGCGGCAAGTTCAATGATTTCAACCGTTCCGAGCATTCCCGTCTTCATCGCATCGATGTCAACGGAGAGAATCGTTTCCAATTGCGCTTCGACTGTGCTTGTTTCTTGTGGGAATACGTTATGATGCCAATGATTCTTTGGATCCATGGAAACAATGGTGGTCAATGCGGACATCCCGTAAACACCATGTTCCTGGAAGGTTTTTAAATCAGCTTGGATTCCCGCGCCTCCGCTTGAATCAGATCCTGCAATCGTTAACACTTTTTTCATACTCATTTAAGTATCCTCCTTTATATGACTGTACATCTATCGGCAATTGTTTATCATTAGTATAAGCTCTTTTTTAAGGATATCCGATTCCATAAATAATGACAAATCTTATATGAGTTTAGGAGGTGTTCCGTGTGAAGTTGTCAATGGTGATTACGGCAGGGGGGCAATCATCCAGGATGGGAAGCAGGAAGGATCAGCTGTCCTTTCGTGGGAAATGCTTGCTGGATTTGTTAATTGATCGGTTTAAAAGTATTAGTTCCGAACTCATCATTGTGGCAAATGAACCGGTTGTAATGTTCGAGCCGATGATCAAGGTCATTGAGGATGTGGAATGTTTTAAAGGAAAAGGTCCACTGGCGGGCTTGTACAGCGGGATGACGGAGGCTGTGAATGATTATATTGGTCTGATTGCCTGTGACATGCCATTTGCCTCAGCGGAGCTTGTTCAATTCATGGCAGCGAAAATGGAGGAGGAACAGTTGGATGCGGTCGTTCCATCTTTCCAAAATAGGCTCCATCCACTGTTGGCGGTCTACCATCGAAGGATTGCAGAAAAAATCGAACAACTATTAAAAGAAGATCAACGCAGTATCAAGGCGCTACTGGCAGAGATCCACTATAAAAAAATTTCCCCTGATGAGCTTCCTGACTCGATTTCTCGAGAGATTGCGTCTATTCTATTTAATATGAACACGCCGGAGGATTATCACATGGCTAAAATGATGATGCAGAAAAAGGGGGATGAGCATGAATTATGTGATCACGACGGAACCAATCAGCATTGAAACGGTTGTTCAAAAAGTGGTTCGTCCTGAAGCAGGGGCCATTACGACTTTCATCGGCACTGTACGGGAAATGACGGCAGGAAAAAGGACACTTTATTTGGAATATCAAGCGTATGCAGCGATGGCTGAAAAAATGCTGAGGCAAATTGGCGAAGAAATCAGCGATAAGTGGCCGGATGCGCGGACAGCCATTTCGCACCGAATCGGCAGATTGGATATCACCGATATCGCGGTGGCAATTGCCATATCGACTCCGCATCGTGCCAGCGCGTATGAGGCAAACCGTTATGCAATTGAAAGAATAAAAGAAATCGTCCCCATTTGGAAAAAGGAGCATTGGGAAAATGGAGAGGAATGGATCGGCAATCAACAAGGAACAAAAAGATATGAATCTGGAAAACCTGAGGTGAACGAAGATGGAAATTAAAGTATTATTGTTTGCCCATCTACAGGAAGAAGCAGGGCAGGCAGAGCTAATTGTCGACTTGGACGGATCATCGGTGCAGGACTTATTGCAGCAATTGGGAGCTGTCTTTGAATTTTCTGGACTTTCACAAGCCATGGTCGCAGTCAACGAAGAATTTGCGGATGACGCCACAATTTTGAATTCTGGCGACGTTGTGGCCCTTCTCCCACCTGTAAGCGGCGGATGAGGCGAGCATCCTGCAGCGGAAATCAACTTTTTACACCACTTGATGAATGGAAGCAAACTTTGACCAAAAAAAAACGATGAAGGAGGGAATCAAGGTGGATAGGTATTCCAGACAAATCCGCTTCAGGCCGATCGGAGAGTCCGGTCAGCAGCAGCTTGCAGAGAAGCATATCCTTATCGTCGGGGCTGGCGCACTCGGTTCGAGCACTGCAGAAATGATGGTGCGCAGCGGGATCGGGAAAATTACGATCATTGACCGTGATTACGTTGAGGAAAGCAACCTTCAACGGCAGCAGCTTTTCTCGGAGGAAGACGTGGAAATGAAGTGGCCAAAGGCGGCAGCTGCAGAAAAAAGACTGAAGGAAATCAATGGTTGGGTCGACATCGATTCCATCGTTGGGGAAGCTGACAGCATGATGTTACAAAACCTAGTCGCAGGCGTCGATTTGATCATTGATGGAACGGATAATTTTGAAACGAGATTCATCATCAATGACATTGCCTTTAAAAACGATATACCATGGATCTATGGCGGATGTGTAGGAAGCTATGGCATGTCTTTTGTCATGATCCCGGGAAAGACGCCATGCCTGCAATGCTTGCTGCGGAAAGTTCCCACACAGAACCAAACGTGTGAGACAGCCGGAGTCATCGCGCCAATCGTACAGATGGTCGCTGCTCATCAGGCTGCAGAAGCGTTGAAGATCCTTACGGGGAATACGGAAGACATCTCTTTAGGATACAGGACATTTGATTTGTGGCGGGGCCAATATATGAATATTAAAACAGACACCATGCACAATGAACATTGTGCAACATGCGGTGTTGATGCCTCATATCCATTCCTGCAAAAGGAGAATCAGACGAAAACGACTGTATTGTGCGGAAGGAGTACGGTGCAGGTCCGTCCACACGAGAAGAAAACCATATCCCTGCAGGAACTGGCGCTGCAGGCGAAAAAAGCCGGGATCACCGTCAGTGGAAATCCTTATCTTTTATCCTTTGAACTGGACGACCAAAGGATGGTCATATTCCATGATGGGCGTGCGCTTGTCCATGGAACATCGGATGAAGCTCTTGCAAAGAAGCTTTATCAGTCCATTTTGGGATAAGAAAAAAGCTGCCTATCAACCAGAAATCGTTGTTGGGCAGCTTTTTTACCATGAATGCTGATGCATCAATAGGTTTTCGTATTATTCATTTCGTGCGCTTCCTTCGTGGCGACAAGGACTAAATGTCCTTTATCCAGCTCGGCTTCATATTTATCCGCTTCGACCTGTGTTAAGCCAAGAGATCTCATTTTTGAACGAAGCTCATCGCCTCTGGATTTGAATAGATTTCCGAAGGATTCAAAGATGCCTTGTTCCCTCATCCCGATTTCACCTGTATCGGTTGCTTCGGACATGTCCTCAGATCGATCGCGGTTATGGGCAAAGATAAAGATTTCTTCCTGTCCGTAGCCTTCACTTTTAAACGCCTCCACCAAGTTCACTGCTTCGACTCCATTTTGGACGACTTCTACTTTATACATATGATTAAATCCTCCTCATCATCTTTCGTTGGTATATTATTGGAAAATCTTATTACATATATAACCCAATGTATCGACAGCTAAAACGTGAAATGGAATAATAGTAGCGGAATGAGCATTTTGACACAGTCCATCGAAAAACAGAAAAATAGCCTTTTGGAATCAACAAACAACGGCAAACGTGGTATGGTAGTGAAAGAATATTTTACAGAGGCTGAGGTTGCTTGGAGCACCCTGCAGCGGAAATCAACTTTACACAACCTATAATGAATAGCAACAAACTTTATGAAAGGCTCTTTTCCCAAACTTTGTTGCTTTAACAACTAAAATAGGATGGTCCATTGAATTTTTTATCTTTAAAATGGCATCACAAGCGAGAAATGAGCCGGGATCCTATATATCAACGCGCTAAACATCTATTTACACGTTAAAATCGGCAGTAAGATTTTAACAACAATCTTTACGAATCAGCCTTACGAAAAGAGTATGACAAAAAAGGGGAGACGCATTGATGAAAAAAATCCTCCATAATGACTGGCAGCCTCTTCTGGAAGAGGAATTTCAAAAAGAATACTATTTACAGCTAAGAGCGTTTTTAAAGAGTGAATATTCCAATGAAATCATCTATCCGCAGCCAAAGGATATTTTTAATGCCCTTCATTTCACCCCTTACGAGAATGTCAAAGTGGTCCTCCTGGGGCAGGATCCCTATCATGGACCGAATCAGGCGCATGGACTCAGCTTCTCCGTTCAGCCTGGAGTCGCTGTACCGCCTTCGTTGAGAAATATTTACAAGGAATTGAACGATGATTTGGGCTGTGAAATTCCGGATCATGGTTATTTGAAAAAATGGGCAGATCAAGGTGTTTTGCTATTGAACACAGTTTTGACCGTTAGGGAGGGACAAGCCCATTCCCACCGCAAAAAAGGGTGGGAACGATTTACAGACCGGGTGATTTCCATCTTGAATGATAGGGAAGAGCCGCTCGTATTTTTGCTTTGGGGGCGTCCTGCGCAGCAAAAACTGAAATTAATAGATTCACAGAAACATTTTATTGTTCAGTCTGTCCACCCAAGTCCACTCTCTGCCAACAGGGGGTTTTTTGGAAGCCGGCCATTTTCCAAAATCAATGATTATTTGGCAGGAAAGGGACAGGAACCGATAGATTGGGAGGTACCAATGCTAAACACCTTTTGACAAATCCATCCATGTTTCACGTGAAACATGTCGATGATTAAACGGGGGAAAATGAGTGAGGGAAGAAAAGGTCAACTGTTTCCAATGTCGATATTTTTTCGTTACATGGGATCCTAAAACACCGAGGGGATGCAAGGCCTATGGGTTCAAGACTGCACAGCTTCCATCAAGGGTAGTGGAGCAGTCTTCCGGACAGGCATGCTTGAAATATGAAAAAAAATCAGTTAGAAAAACCGACTTTTAGGAAAGAATGGTTTGTACACGAATATGAACAATTCATGGCATCTTCGCCATTCTTCAATCATAAAGAAAATAAAATTGTATAATAGTGGAGTGAAAAGACGATGAGTATTTCTTATCCGGCTCTTTTGAAAAAACTCGAACAAGAGCTTTATTCAGCCAAAGAATCACAAGGTTCGCCGCAAATGCGCGAACACATCTATTCGATGAAGACGTTGTGCGAGGTGATTCTTGAGGAAGGACAGGAAGTCCAATACAACAAAAAGCCAATGTCTCAGCCAATGCCAAATCAAATGCAGGCTCAGCAGCAGCCGTCCAGGAGCGTCCAAGTCGATCAGTCAGAGCCGATAAAAACTGACGACGGTGCAAATGGTGATTCGATTTTTGATTTTTAATAGGATGTTGCTGACGTGAAAAGGGGGGTAGAACTAAAAAATGATCAAGGCCTTTATTATCATTGGTGCGATTAATGCATTTTTATCCGTCGCGCTTGGTGCGTTTGGAGCACACGGACTCGAAGGGAAATTATCACAAAAGTATATGGATATTTGGCATACAGCAGTCCAATATCAAATGTTCCATGCCTTGGGAATCATCGCAGTGGGTGTAATCGCCGGCAGCGTCCCTGCAAGTTCATTGCTTTCATGGTCCGGTTGGATGATGGTGATTGGCATTATCCTATTCTCAGGCAGCTTGTACGTACTTAGTTTGACAAAAATAAGCGTCCTGGGGGCCATCACTCCACTTGGAGGATTGGGATTCCTCGCAGGATGGGTATTGTTGATCGTATTTGCAGCAAAGACATTGTAATAAAACGCATTGCTAAACAAAGTAAGCATAAAAAAGAAGCAGGTGAACAGCCTGCTTTTTTTCGTGGGTTTTTATCGAGGCGAATATGAAGACATTCCCCCGCCTCCGCCAAACGGATATTGGTATTCAATCTCTTCATCAAAGGTGATGTAGTCAAGATAAATCATCGGAAGGAGGTAGCGTGTGCCGGTCTGGGGGTCGCTGATGATCAAATGGTCGCGCCCTGCAGCTTCGATGATCCCTTTGAATGTTTTTTCTTTTTTGTTCTCAAAGGTCATATAAACGGTTGCAAGTTTCCCTTTGTTGAGTCGGAGGATGTTCTCAATGTAGGACTCCTCCACAGGAAGCATGCCAGGGACATTTTGGCTTTTGGACGGAGCATTCGTTGGCATTGGAACCTGCATTTGCTGTTGGCCACCGTAGCCCTGAGGATAGGATCCTCCATAATAAGGCTGCTGTGAATAACCTGATTGGCCGGACTGCGGACTTCTCACATCGTACCCATACAAATTTGGGTTGTAGTTTTGTTGGCTCAAATGAATCCCTCCTAAATGAATGGATAGCTTTTCTCTGAAAGCGGTTTTCGAAAGTGGTGTTGTTTTCAAACGTATAAAGTTGATTGGAGCAGAAGGTGCGAGAGTAAGGAGGGCTCACCACCCGCCTCTCGGAAAGCGAGCATCCTTCCGTGAAAATCAACCGTACTCAATCTTAAGAAAAGCAACAAGCTTTACGAAAACAGCAATTTTGAAAAAAATATTTCGCTGCTTCAGCAGCAAGATTTCGGAACGTCTTTAAAAAACACTCGGACAATTTCCTTGGGTCGGTTGAAAGAAACAATGAGATTTATATTGTCCTGAATTTGGCTGATTGTACCATTGCGCGGGACACCCTCCAGAAGGTTTGAAGAACCATAAAGAGTAGGTAGCGGGATTGTAGCGGGAACCGTTGATCGTTTTCCTGGCCAAAGAAATCTCCTTACCTCGGGCACGCTGATAAAAATATCCTTTCTGGGTAGACTCAAAGCCTCCAGGACTTTGATAAACCATTTTTTGAATGCTTGTTATATCCTTGAAATCCAAACAGTCTGCCATGACGCGATTGACCCCTACATTTCCCACCATCAGCTCCCCAAGCTTGCCATCACCTTCAGCTTCGGCCCGCATCAGCCTTGCCAAAAGCTTTACTTCTGCTTCCGTAAAGGGAATGACAGCCATCATCCCACCTCTCTCTTTCGTGGTGCATTGGCTAGTTTTCACTATTTCATGTGTATGTACCTTTGCGAAAAGATATGCCAATAAATGAAGAAGCCTATTATTAGTTGGAAAAGGGACCATTGCATTTTGTTGATCGGAGTGGAAGGTGATTCTTTGATTAATGGCAGAAAACTCTATGAAAAGTGCAAAAAAAACAGTCCGGCAATGGCCGGACTGAGGAAGGCGATTTATACGTGCAGGAATGAAGCAATTTTATCTTCATTCAAAATGTTTCCGACGAAGAAGGTTCCGAACTCACCGTAGCGGGCGCTTACTTCATCAAAACGCATTTCATATACAAGCTTTTTAAATTGGAGAACGTCATCTGCGAAGAGTGTGACGCCCCACTCGTAATCATCAAATCCGACGGAGCCGGTAATCACTTGCTTCACTTTGCCGGCATATTGGCGGCCGATCATCCCGTGGCTTCTCATCATGCTCCTTCTTTCCTCCATCGGGAGCATGTACCAATTATCGTTTCCTTGCCTTCGCTTATCCATCGGGTAGAAGCAGACATGGTTTGCCTTTGGAAGGATAGGATAGAGACGGGAACGCACATGAGGGTTCTCATATGGATCTTCGTCGGATGGCAAGTAGTTGCTTAATTCTACAACAGAAACATAGGAATAAGCAGGGATTGTATATTCAGCAATTTTCAGCTTGTTGAATTCATTTTCCAGCACATTCAACTCTTCCATTGTCGGACGAAGGATCATCAGCATAAAGTCAGCTTTTTGACCGACAATCGAGTACAGGGCATGGCTGCCTTTCTCATTGTCCTGAACTTCATTCAACTTATCAAGGTAACGATGGAATTCCACGATTGCTGCTTGTCGCTCATCGCTTGAGAGCGTTTTCCAAACGGCCCAGTCCATCGTACGAAAATCATGAAGGGAATACCAACCGTCTAACGTTTGAGCTGCTTCGCTCATTGAAATCACTCCAATTCTGTTCTAAAAGATTCCATTTTCACTATATCATAGTTTGGCCAAGGATATTATGTACAAAACCCGAATGTTTCACATCCGATGGAAATCGAAGAATAGTGCACATGAAACAGGAGAAGATAGGGTAATAGGATAGAAGGAAGTGGAGTAATATTTCGAAAAAAAAGACTTTTTATATGGAAGCGGTAACAGCTTGGCTTAACCTTGAAATTTGGTTGCAGTCGGTTATGCTAAATGAAGAATGTGATTGAAGGAGGATGTCAACAGTGAGTGATTTATTTACTGGCTTAAAAAATAAAGTATCTGATAAAGATGTCAAAATCGTATTTCCTGAAGGGTTGGACGAACGCATCCTGACTGCTGCAGGACGTTTGGCTTCAGAAGGGATATTAACCCCGATCCTGATCGGCAATAAAGAAGATGTCCTTAACAAGGCTTCCGAATTGAACGTAACTATGGACGGAGTCGAAATCTATGATCCAAGCAACTATGAAAAAATGGACGAGCTTGTCGCGGCATTCGTTGAGCGCCGCAAAGGGAAAGCGACGGAAGAAGATGCCCGAAAAATCCTTTTGGACGAAAATTACTTCGGCACAATGCTTGTGTACAACAAGCTTGCTGACGGATTGGTGAGCGGCGCTGCCCATTCTACGGCAGATACTGTCCGCCCTGCACTGCAGATCATCAAAACAAAAGAGGGTGTCAAGAAAACCTCTGGCGTATTCATCATGGTGCGCGAAGATGAAAAATACGTGTTTGCCGATTGTGCCATCAATATTTCACCAGACAGCCAGGACCTTGCAGAAATCGCAGCGGAAAGCGCCAAAACTGCAGAAATGTTCGATATCGAACCGCGCGTGGCTATGCTGAGCTTCTCAACGATGGGCTCTGCAAAATCACCTGAGACAGAAAAGGTTGTCAATGCGGTGCAAATCGTTAAAGAAAGCAATCCAAACATTGTTGTGGATGGAGAGCTTCAATTCGACGCAGCATTCGTTCCATCTGTCGGAAAGAAAAAAGCGCCAAACTCTGTCCTTCAAGGCGATGCAAACGTATTTGTATTCCCTAGCTTGGAAGCAGGGAATATCGGCTACAAGATTGCACAGCGTCTAGGGAACTTTGAAGCAGTCGGCCCGATCCTTCAGGGATTGAACGCCCCTGTGAACGATCTGTCCCGCGGATGCAACGAAGAAGATGTTTACAAGCTTGCTTTGATCACAGCAGCTCAATCTTTATAAATATAAACTTAGGGGAAGAACGAATTGGCTGTGGCCGTTGCGTTCTTCCTTTTTTTAATGTCGCATGTTTCTCAAAGGTTTTTGCTTTATCAGGTGATCACAGGAATGAACCTCTAATTGTTGTCGGTTGGAGCGGAAAGGAACGGCCCCTATTTTCAGCCTACCATTCATCCGTTGATGAATATTTTCTTTTTCCGGAAGTTGCGCAAAGCCAGTGGGCGAGACCCCGCAGCGAAGCGAGGAGTGATTAGGCGGATGTTCGATTAAGTTCGGCACGTCGTGTGCCAACATCGAACGACCTCACTTCGAGTGAGGCCCCTCGGAAAGCGAGCATCCTGAAGCGGAAATCAACTATATACAACCTTTAATGAAAAGCGATAAACTGTGCGAAAAGATACGAAAAGAGCCAAATCACAGAAGAGTTTGCTTAAAGGATTTAAACCACACCATGAATTAAGTGGATGTGTTATCGATATCTGCGAAAATGCCATTTTTCTTGCGGCCAACCGATTATGCTATAATAGTGGGACTGAATTGAATTAGACAGGAACATAAAGGAGAACAACAGAATGAATGCGATATCCCTACTCAAACAGAAAGAATGGAGAATCATTGACCAATCAAGCCTGGGGCCATTGTTCGGCGCCCTGCAATCCTTTGCGATGGATGATACATTATGCACCTCCGTCGGGGGAGCGAATTCGCCATCCGTTGCACGATCTTGGGTCCACCATCGAACGGTCGTACTTGGCATCCAAGATACGCGGCTTCCATTCTTACAGGAGGGATTGGATCATTTGAAAAGCAGGGGCTTCCGTTACATCGTTCGGAACTCCGGCGGCCTGGCGGTGGTGCTTGACGCAGGTGTGTTGAACATTTCTCTGATTTTCAAGGATTCTGATAAAGGAATTGATATCAATAGGGGCTATGACGCGATGTGGGAGCTGATCCAGCACATGTTTGCCGATTTCCCCCAAACCATCGAGGCAAAGGAAATCGTCGGCTCCTACTGTCCGGGCAGCTATGATCTCAGCATAAACGGTAAAAAGTTTGCGGGCATCTCGCAGCGGCGTTTGCGCAACGGGGTCGCAGTCCAAATCTATTTATGCGTGAATGGAAGCGGACAAGAGCGGGCAAAAGTCATAAAGGATTTTTATGATTTGGCAAAAAAAGGCGAGCAGACAAAATTCGAATATCCCTTAGTAGAACCGGAAGTGATGGCTTCCCTATCGGAATTGTACGGAGTCGAGCTGTCCGTACCGGATGTCATGCTCCGCTTTTTGAATACGCTGAAGGGATTGAGTGATAATATTTATGCAAGCCAGCTTGCCGGAAAAGAACTCGATTGGTACGAAGGATATTATCAAAGGGTCATTGCAAGGAACGAAAAAGTACTCGACGACGAATCAGCTGGAAGTGTGATCTAACCATACGGGAGAATAGCTGATAGGACGGAAATCTGTCCGATTTCAGCTGACAATCGGTCGAGCCGCCTCGCTTCGCTGCGGGGTCTCGACTCGACCGTTAGGAGTCTACCAGGTTTCCATCTAATCAACGCCCACCCCTCGGAAAGCGGGCATCCTGCAGCGGAAATCAACAATCGGATAAAAAATGGAGTACAGACTTCAAGAGTCCGTACTCCATTTTTGTTTCTATTTGTTATTCTGCAACCTTTTCCAAATTGCCATTGCGATCCATTTTGAATTTCGTCTGCGGACGTTCTTCTTCTTCGAACAGAACAAGCTTCCTTGCCCGATTCATGATCTTCATCAATGTTTCATAATCTTCCTGCATCGTGACCGAATTGTTTTCAAGGTCGTCTATTTTATCTTCTAACTCACTGTTTCTCCTCATCAGTTCGGCGTTTTCACGCTTCAATCTCTCATTCTCATTTTTAAGAATATCGGACTGGTAGTTCGAGACAGTCATTTGCTGTAAATACGCAATGACTTTTTCCAGTGACAGGGTACCAGGGGCCGATGCTGCTGGTGCAGGTGCCTTTGCCTGATAACTCATCATAGGAGCCTGTGGAGCTGGTGCTGCAGTCTCCTTGGCTTCGTATTGCGGTTCCGCAATAGGTGTTCCCTCCAATAAAATTTCCTCTGCTTCCTCTGATTCCAAATCTATTTGGTCGAGTACCTCCATGGATGGGGTCGGAGGTTGATAGAGTAGTTTTTTCTTGCCGCTTTGTTCCTTGCCCAGCAAGCGATGACGCTGCTTTCGCTGTTTTTTGGCCAATTGCAGGGCTTTCTCATATTGATGGCGAACAACTGCATTCCAGCGGAATCCGCAGGCTGCCGAGGTGCGGTTCAACTTATCCCCTACCTCTTCGAATGCATTTAACTGGGTGCTTCCTTCACGCACGTGGCGCAACACGGTCTCTGCCAATAGTAAATCATTTTCTTCTGTCCAGGCGTCTTGACGTGTTTTCATATTCTCAACTCCCTCATTCAATATCAAACTTGCTTTCTTAAGAAAAGTTTGGACAATTTTGATTCGTTTTATACCAATATGGGAAAAAAGATGATAGTTTCCCAATGTGAATTTGTCTGACGGCGGTGCATCAATATGGGTATGGGACTTGGTGAGGAATAGGATGAAGCTGGAAGAGGGAATCCCTTGCAAACCCGTCCGTTTGAATGTAAAATACCCCTTAGCAATTAGAATTAAGGACGAAAGGATTGTCGGACAATGGCAAACGAATTTCGAGTTTGCGATGACTGTCAAGCAGTGAATTTGAAGACACTTATTCCTAAATTAAAGAAAATCGATCCGGATGCAAATATAGATGTCGGCTGCCAATCCTATTGTGGCCCCGGCCGCAAGAAGACCTTTGCATTTGTAAACAATCGCCCCTTGGCAGCATTAACCGAAGAAGAACTTATGGAAAAAGTGAAGAATAAGCTGAAAAAGTGAGATGAAGTCGCCTTATCCGAAAAGGGAAGGTGATTTTTTATTGACCCTGGGAAGCTGATAAAACACCATATATCTGAAAATATTTTTTATTCAGAAAAATACGCGTCGTTGTTAGATATTTGTCGGCTCCCCTCATTTTTTGCCAGAATTTGAGATGCCCTCAATGGGAAAACTTTGTATAATAGAAACACACGCTGATTAGGAAGAGGGTAAAATATGCAATATTCCAAACAAAAACTAAGCGAGGAAAAGGTATTTAAAGACCCTGTTCATCGATACATACATGTACGTGATCAAGTCATATGGGATTTGATCGGGACAAAGGAGTTCCAAAGGCTGAGACGGATCAAACAGCTCGGAACGACCTATTTGACCTTTCATGGTGCAGAACATAGCCGGTTCAATCATTCTTTGGGAGTTTATGAGATTATTCGCCGGATTGTCGATGATGTGTTCGAAGGGCGTCCGGAATGGAATGACGATGAACGGCTTTTATCACTTTGTGCCGCATTGCTTCATGATTTGGGGCATGGGCCATTTTCCCATTCCTTTGAAAAGGTCTTCCACCTTGACCATGAACATTTCACACAGCAGATCATCCTCGGGGATACGGAAGTAAATGGAGTTTTGATGAAAGTGCACAAAAGCTTTCCGAAAAAAGTGGCGGAAGTCATTGCAAAAACATATGAAAATAAGCTCGTCGTCAGCTTGATATCAAGCCAGATCGATGCGGACCGGATGGATTACCTGCAACGGGATGCCTACTTCACAGGGGTGAGCTATGGACACTTCGATATGGAGCGGATCCTGCGCGTCATGCGTCCCCGTGAAGATCAAGTGGTCATCAAGTACAGCGGGATGCACGCGGTCGAGGATTACATCATGAGCCGCTATCAAATGTACTGGCAGATTTATTTCCATCCCGTCACACGGAGTGCGGAGGTCATTTTAACGAAGATCCTTCATCGTGCAAAGGATCTATATCATACCGGCTATAAGTTTAAGCATGAGCCGATCCACTTTTATTCATTGTTCAAGGAGCAAGTGACGCTAGAGGATTATTTGAAGCTGGATGAAGCGGTCATCATGTTTTATTTTCAGATTTGGCAAGAGGAGGAAGATCCGATCCTGCGTGATTTGAGTGAGCGGTTCATGAATCGCAATCTCTTTAAATATGCCGAATTCGACCCTGCCAAGGAATATAAGAAGCATAGCGAACTAGAGGCATTATTCAAAAAAGCGGGCATCGATCCTGAATATTATTTGGTGGTCGATTCGTCTTCAGATTTGCCGTATGACTTTTACCGTCCGGGGGAGGAAGAGGAGCGCCTGCCGATCCACCTGCTGATGAAAAACCAGGAATTAAGGGAGCTTTCCCGGGAATCCGATGTCGTCGATTCCATATCGGGTAAACGAAGGACAGACCATAAGTTGTATTATCCAGCGGATTTGCTGTTCGATGATTCCACGAAAAGAAACACGAAGAAGCAAATTCGATCCATACTTGAATTATCATAAAGGATTTAAATGACAACAAGACGGATTCTACAGTGTAATTTTAGGAGTAGGAGATGACGTAACATTGTTGAAAGAACACGCTAAATTAATGAGTGCATTTGCGGCTTCAGGGGAAATCATCGGACGGAAAAAGCTGCAGAAAATGATTTTCATTGCCAAGAAGATTGCCTTTCCTTTTCAGGAAAAATTCCAATTTCATTTCTATGGGCCATATTCCGAGGAGTTGACGCTAAGGATCGAGGAATTGTGCAATATGGGCTTCATCCATGAAGTAAAGGAAAAAAAGGGCGGCTATTATCAATATAAATATTCCGTAACGGAAGAAGGAACGGATTTTTTGAAGATGTATGAGCTTGAAATGCCTAAGCTCGAATCGGTGTTATTGAACATGAATGAACAGAATGCGAGATTTTTAGAATTGGTGTCGACGGTGCTGTATTTCAATGATCTTTCCAAGGAAGAAGTACAGGAAAAGGTATTCACGTTGAAACGGAAGCAGCGCTATACAGAAGAAGAAATCGATCAGGCATATCAATACATCCAGCAGCTCGCGCAAATCGCACAGCCTGTGCATTGAGATAGGCCCTGTACCCCTGGTGACAGGCACCAGGGGGCAGGGCTGTTTTTTTTATTCTGCGTCGCTCAGGCGTTTGCCGCCTACCCCGTAATGGCTTTTGCTCATTTCTTCAATGAAGACGACGATTTTTTCTTTAGAAGCACCTGTCGTGTCGCTTACGGCATCGGTCACTTTTTCGACTAAGGCTTTTTTCTGCTCATCTGAGCGGCCTTCGAGCATTTTGACTGTTACGTATGGCATAGGGAATCTCCTCTCTTTCATATCAAGTTCATGAAAAGTGTATTCCTTTTCACTCGGTCAGGCAAGTGAACATTTTTTAGGATATACAAGGTGTATAGAAACGTTTAAAGAGACATACTTATTTAATGAGATTCGGTTCACGTGATGAAAGGCGCTTTCTTTTGTATACTAGAACACAGAGGTGCAAAGATTGCGTGTGTGGACACGTTGATTTTCGTATTTTACTATAGGGTAAAAAGGAGCTTACATTAGTGGGATTATTTTCTCTATCAATCCAAGACATTTCAATATTAGCAGCGGTTTTGCTGATCGCTTTTACAGTGCATGAATTTGCACATGCGTTCACAGCCTATAAATTTGGCGACATGACGGCGAAAAAACAGGGCCGCCTGACGTTGAACCCCATCAGCCATTTAGATCCGCTCGGGACGATCTTCATGTTCATCGCCGGTTTCGGATGGGCAAGGCCGGTGCCGGTCAACCGACACTTCTTTAAACAGCCCCGGCTGGCCAGCATCATTGTCGCACTGATGGGGCCATTGAGCAACTTCCTCATGGCGCTGATCGGATATGCCATCTTATATTTTATTGTCATCAACGGACACGCCATGCAGCTGCCGAGCCTGGTCATGAATTTTTTCCAGCAGTTCATCAGGATCAATTTGGTCTTATTTGTGTTCAATCTGCTCCCATTCCCTCCATTGGACGGGTATCGGATCGTGGAAGATTTAGTATCGCCTAGCTTCAGGCCAAAGCTGACGCAATACGAACAGTATGGAGGCTTAATATTTTTGGTCCTTGTCCTCATTCCGCCGTTGAATGCAGTGACGATTTCACCGATCATCCATGTCGTGCCAAACTATTTCATCCAAAGCTTCCAAACATTATTTTCATTATTTTAGTGGAAGTGGCTTTATTAAAGAATATGGTTGATTTAAGTCATTTCGGGTGTTGATTGGAATGGAAGGTGCGAGGCTCCGGAGGGATCAGCGGGCATTTAGCGGAAATCACCCTTGCACGAATTTTTACGAATAAAAGTCTTTAAAATAAGCAGCAATAGGATAATGCCGAAAGGAGACGTTCATTCATGGAACAAGGAAAGAAAAAGAAGGTCGGTTTCAATATTATTAAAAATGATCCGACAGACGGCCATAAGGGCTATGGAATCGGCGCCCTGAGCCTGGAGAACGTATCGCCGGTGATCATCGACGTTGAAGAAGGGGACGCCCACGTCGATATTGGGGCCATGCACGCAAGGAGTGCAGTTGAAAAAGGAATCAAATTCACGCCGAATAAAGAGGATTCCCCTGGTGCCAAACCGTATTGGCTCGTTTGGGTGACGATTGACCGCAAGGAAGAGGGTCCATATTATGCCGGGGTCACCGCTTGCGAAATGACTGTAAACCGGGAAATCCGCCGAGGCTATAAATCCCTTCCCGAACATGTGAATTTAATGGATAAGTCATTGAAGCGAAAGATCGTGGTCGATCACATGGATCAAAGGTCAAAAGGCATTTTGAAGGAATTCTTAAGCAAGCATGATGAAAACATCTGGATCAACTCCAGTGAAGAACTGAAAATGGGCTTGGAATAGAAAGCTGTCAATTCAAAATGACAAATTCTCACAATAATATGTACGAATTGTGACAGTTTTTTGAATTTACTTTGTACATCTTGCTGTTAGCCGGGAAAAAAAGTAAAATTTTAAGTACAGTTCGCACAAGTAAAATTAGGACACGAAAAACCTCGAGGCCGCACACCTCGAGGTTTTTCATATTTGGTGCCTGTCACCAAAGGACAGGGCTACCATGGAAAAATTCGTTTGTACCATGGTTTTTTCTTTTTTGGAGCAGGTTTGTGCTGGTGTTTCTCTTCAATCGGTTTGCCTGTATGGACATCGCAGTATTCCGTCGGCTCCGTGCCTTCCTTGAAATAGGTCAGCCTCGATACCGGACAATCTTTCGTCGCAAGCTTCCCATTATCAGGGTCTACTTGGACGGCTACGACCCCTTTAGGCGGCTTGAAGGCTTGGATCGGTTCGTCTTTCAGCGCCCTCTCCATAAACCTGATCCAGATGTTCTTTGCATAAAGCTTGTCGGCAGTGAGCGTGATCGGATTCCCTTTGTCATAGCCGGTCCATACTCCAGCGGTCAGCTGCGGGGCGAACCCGATCATCCAGCTATCTGAGTCGGTCGTTCCGGATTTCCCGGCATACGGCCTGGACATTTGGCTGATGATGCTGGTGCCTGTGACACTGGCATAATCATTTAATTTAGGATCGAACATGCCGGTCATCATTTGCGAAAGCACAAAGTCCGTATCCTTCTCGAGCACCTGATCATGTGCCTGCTCGTCTGAATAGATGACATTTCCTTTATAATCCTCGACTCTGGTAATGAAGGTAGGTTCAACCTTCTTGCCCCCATTTGAGATCATGCTGTAGGCACCGACCATTTCATCCACTCTTACCCCTGAAGTACCGAGCGCCAAGGATGGTACTTTTGCCAGCTTTGTTGTAATCCCGAATTGCTTCGCGGTATCGACAAGCGTACCTTCTCCCAGAAAAATGTTTGTCTTCACTGCAAACACGTTATCCGACAGGGCAAGTGCCTGGGCCAACGTTATTTCATCATTGGCATAGTTGTTATTGAAGTTATGCGGCGTATAGTCTGGCCTGCCGTCGTCGAATCGGAATGTGGTCACTTCACTGCGCATCGTGGTGGAAGGAGTGAATCCTTTTTGCAAGGCAGCATAATAGAGCAAAGGCTTCATCGTTGATCCTGGCTGCCGGACGGCTTGAACCGCCCGATTATATGGGCTTTTTTCATAATCCCTTCCACCAATGAGGGCCGTCACGTATCCATTGGTCGGGTCCATCGCGACAAATCCGAGTTGAATGTCCGATTGATCGGAAATGGTTTCCTTCATTACTTCCTCGGCGATCTGCTGCTGTTTCTTGTCCAAGGTAGTGTATACCCGCAAGCCCCCAAGTTCGATGGTTCGCTCATCCAATCCAACTTTGGTTTTGAGTTCATGCTTGACCACATCATTAAAATAAGGCGCAATGGCAGCGTGCTGTGCAGGGAATTTACCGTAAAACTGTAAATGCTCCTGTGCAGCGGCATGCAACTGGGATTTCGTGATGTAGCCAAGCTTGTTCATCGTTTGCAGTATGATTGCCTGCCTCTTTTTCGCTTTATCAAAGGAAATGAAAGGCGAGTAGATGCTTGGGCCTTTAGGGATTCCGGCCAGCATGGCAGATTCCCCTAAGGTGAGGTCCTTGGCATCTTTATTGAAATAATAGCGGCTGGCCGCCTCCACTCCATATGCGCCATGGCCGTAATAAATTGTATTTAGATAGCCTTCGAGAATTTTATTTTTTGAATAGTTCATTTCCAGGCGAAGTGTATAGAAGGCTTCCGTCAATTTCCTGTTCCACGTTTTATCGCGGGTAAGATATAAATTCCGGGCATACTGCTGGGAAATCGTGCTCGCACCCTCCACCTTCGACATCGCTTTTACATCAGCGAGAGCGGCGCCTGCGATGCGTTTGAAATCAAATCCATGATGCTCATAGAAATTCTTATCTTCAATGGCAATCGTGGCGTCCCTTAAATAAGGGGAGATGTTTTCATACCTCACCCAATACCGCTTCTGTCCATTATTGCTTTCGCCGATGACCGAGCCATCATTCGCGTAGTACAGGGACGACTGAGGTACCGAGAGTGGTGGGGGCCCCTGGATTTTGGCGAACATCAGCACGCCGGCGACCAGAATCAAGCCCACCGCGGTGAAAAATCCCCCGATTATGATAAATGCCCTCAAATACTTCATCGTCTTCCGAAACCTTATTCGAGCGATCTCCAAACCCACTCACCCCGCTTTTTGTATTTTTAGGCCCAGCCCCTTTGGTGACAGGCACCAAAGCGCACAGCCGTCTCCGCGTTTCTACTAGTATGTTTATTTCGGTTTGCTTTTAAACGCGTTTCTATGAAAAAATAAGGCTGATTTCTTAAAGATTGTTGTTTTTAATAGTTTTTCTGATGAAAATTCATCATAGGGTGTTGATTGGAGCTGGAGGCTCAAAGCCCGCCCCTTGGAAAGCGAGCCTCCTGCAGCGGAAATCAACCTTGTACATACTTTACGAAAAGAGCTGAAAATAAAAATTTTTTCTTGCAATTTTGCTAGATTCAACTATACTTTTTGTGATGTTTGTATTTATGATGTTAGGGAAGGATAACAGTAAATGTCGTGTGCGCTCGCACAGGATATTTCATATACAGAAGCCTGACGATACTGAAGTGAAAGGAAGAGGATAAAAATGAGCGGAATTTGGTTTACAGAGAAGCAAACGAAAGATTTTGGCATTACGATGAAAGTGAATCGCACTTTACATACAGAGCAAACGGATTTTCAAAAGCTGGACATGGTTGAAACAGCAGAGTGGGGGAATATGCTCCTTTTGGATGACATGGTCATGACCTCCAAGGTTGATGAGTTCGTCTACCATGAAATGGTGGCGCACGTTCCATTGTTCTCACATCCAAACCCGGAAAACGTCCTTGTCGTTGGCGGGGGAGACGGCGGTGTCATCCGTGAAGTCCTTAAGCACCCAAGCGTGAAGAAAGCAACGCTTGTTGAAATAGACGGGAAGGTAATCGAATACTCGAAAAAGTATCTTCCGGAAATTGCCGGCGATTTAGAAGATGAAAGAGTGGAAGTAAAAGTCGATGACGGATTCTTGCACATCGCCCAAAGCGAAAACGAATATGATGTCATCATGGTTGATTCCACAGAGCCGGTTGGTCCTGCCGTGAACCTTTTCACGAAAGGCTTCTATGCGGGGATTTCAAAAGCGTTGAAAGAAGATGGAATCTTCGTGGCACAGACGGACAACCCTTGGTTCAAAGCGGATTTGATCCGCGAAGTGCAGCGTGATGTAAAAGAGATCTTCCCGATCACAAGATTGTATATTGCCAACATACCGACCTACCCAAGCGGCATGTGGACGTTCACAGTCGGGTCCAAAAAGCATGATCCACTTGAAGTAAGCGACGACCGCTTCCATGAAATCGAAACAAAGTACTATACAAAAGAACTTCACAAAGCGGCATTTGCCCTTCCTAAATTTGTGAAGGACCTTACAGTATAATCGCTTTATATTGAAGGGGTCAGACCCGGGTCTGGCCCCTATTATTTGACCAAAAACTATAAAAAGGATGATATAAATGCGTTTTGACGAAGCATATTCAGGCAATGTGTTCATTCGAAGCCATAAAAATTACGAAGACAGCCAGGCGGTACTTTACGGAATGCCGATGGATTGGACGGTCAGCTATCGTCCGGGATCCCGTTTCGGCCCGACCCGCATCCGCGAAGTGTCGATCGGTCTTGAGGAATACAGTGCTTACCTGGACCGGGAGCTTGAGGAAGTCCGCTATTTCGACGCAGGCGATATCCCGCTGCCATTCGGCAACGCCCAGCGCAGTCTGGACATGATCGAAGAGTTTGTCGAAAAATTATTAAACGACAATAAGTTTCCGCTTGGCATGGGCGGCGAACACCTTGTTTCTTGGCCAGTCATGAAAGCTGTATCAAAGAAGTACAAGGATTTGGCGATCATCCATATGGATGCCCATACCGATCTGCGCGAGGAGTATGAAGGGGAGCCGTTGTCCCATTCAACACCGATCAGAAAGATTGCCGAGCACATCGGACCGGAAAATGTCTACTCATTCGGAATTCGTTCAGGAATGAAGGAAGAGTTCCAATGGGCAAAAGAAAACGGCATGCACATCTCCAAATTTGAAGTGCTTGAACCGTTGAAAGAAATTCTTCCTAAACTTGCAGGCAGACCGGTCTATGTCACGATCGATATCGACGTCCTTGACCCTGCACATGCACCTGGGACGGGAACGGTTGACTGCGGAGGAATCACGTCCAAGGAACTATTGGCTTCCATCCATGAAATCGCACGTTCACAAGTCAATGTCGTCGGTGCTGATTTAGTCGAAGTGGCGCCGATCTACGACACGTCTGAACAGACAGCCAATACAGCCAGCAAGCTCATCCGCGAAATGATCCTTGGCTGGATTAAATAATATTTTTTATAAGAGGGTGACAGGCACCATCCAGAAAATGGATGGTGCCTGTCACCCATTGCATTTTCGTGAAATTATTTTTATACTTATTAAGTTATACAAGTCGTAAAAGGATGTGGATGCTTTGGCAGCAGCGAGAGCAGAACAAATACCTATTAAAATCGAGCTGACGACGAAAATTCAGCATGATAATGAACAAGAAACCTATGAACTGACCGCGTTTGGTCAATACTACCAAAAAGACAATGCGGTTTATTTAAAATATGATGAGGTCCAGGAAGAAGGAACGGTCCATACGATCGTGAAAATTTCTGGGAATGAAGCCGTCATTCTGCGCAGCGGAGCCCTCAAGATGAGGCTGAGCTTCCTGAATGGGAAACCGAAGAACGGATCTTATGAAAGCCCTTATGGAACGTTGATGCTTATTTCGAAAACGAGTGAGCTCAAGCACTCTCAAGAAAAAGAGAAGGCAGTCGACGGTCGGTTCCAATTAAAATACCAGCTGATTCTGCAAGGATCATCTGTAGGTGTATACGAAATGAACATCGATTACAAGGAGGAACAAGAACGGTTATGAACATAGTAGAGCAGGTTCAGGAATTATTGAAAGACGAAATCAAGGCTGCAGTCTTGAAGGCAGAATTGGCGACAGAGGAACAGATCCCGGAAGTTATCTTGGAAACGCCGAAGGAAAAAACGCATGGGGATTATTCCACGAACATGGCAATGCAGCTGGCGAGAGTGGCAAAGAAAGCTCCCCGTATGATTGCGGAAGATATCGTCAATCACTTTGATCTTTCAAAGGCATCCATCGAAAAAATCGAAATCGCAGGTCCAGGGTTTATCAACTTTTACATGAACAATAGCTATTTGACGAACTTGATTCCTACCGTTCTCCGTTCAGGCGATGATTATGGCCGGTCTGACGCTGGGAAAGGCCAAAAAATCCAGGTCGAATTCGTTTCGGCAAACCCGACGGGAGACCTTCACTTGGGACATGCCCGCGGAGCGGCTGTCGGAGATTCCCTATGCAACGTGCTTGAAAAAGCAGGATATGATGTAACGCGTGAATATTACATCAATGATGCCGGCAATCAAATCCACAATCTTGCTGTTTCCGTTGAAGCCCGCTACTTCCAGGCGCTTGGCCTTGAGAAGGACATGCCGGAAGACGGATATCATGGAGCGGATATCATCGAAATCGGCAAGACTTTGGCACAAGAACACGGAGACAGATTTGTCCACACGGATGAAAAAGAACGCTATGAATTTTTCCGTGAATATGGATTGAAATATGAGCTTGCCAAGCTGCAAGATGACTTGGAAGATTTCCGTGTGCCATTTGATGTATGGTATTCCGAAACGTCCCTTTATAAAAATGGGAAGATCGACGATGCCCTCAAGACGCTTCGCGAAAATGGCCATGTGTTCGAGGAGGGCGGTGCTACATGGTTCCGCTCCACGACCTTCAATGATGACAAGGATCGCGTCCTGATCAAGAACGATGGCTCCTATACGTATTTAACGCCGGACATTGCGTACCATAAAGACAAATTCAACCGCGGCTACGACAAGGTCATCAACATTTGGGGAGCCGACCACCACGGCTACATCCCTCGTATGAAGGCGGCAATCGAAGCACTTGGTTTCAATCCTGATAACCTGGAAGTTGAAATCATTCAAATGGTGCAATTGTATAAAGACGGCGAGAAAATGAAGATGAGCAAACGGACAGGAAAAGCTGTCACCTTGCGTGAATTGGTCGAGGAAGTTGGCCTCGATGCAGTCCGCTACTTCTTCGCAATGCGCAGCGGCGACACGCACCTGGACTTCGATTTGGATCTGGCCGTTTCCCAATCCAATGAAAATCCAGTCTACTATGCACAATATGCACATGCGCGCATCTGCAGCATCTTGCGCCAAGGCGAAGAAGCGGGCTTTACCGCTTCAGACGATGCAGACTTCAGCTACATTAAGGCTGAAAAAGAAATGGAAGTACTGAAAAAAATGGGTGAATTCCCACAGGTAACGGCAGAAGCGGCTGAAAAACGCATTCCGCACCGCATTGCCAATTATATCAATGATTTGGCTGCTGCGTTCCACAGCTTTTACAACGCGGAAAAGGTCCTTGATCCAGAACAACCGGAACAAACAAAGGCCCGCTTGGCATTGATCAAAGCTGTGCAGATCACCCTTAAGAATGCACTTGCATTAATCGGGGTTGCAGCACCGGAAAAAATGTAATATGTTCATACGAAAACCGGAATCCTTCAGGGGATTCCGGTTTTTTATATGAGATTTATATAAAAATACTCGAGTTTACCAGGTCCGAAAACAGATGCCCATCAAATTGATTGTTGCTGGCGACGGTCACCAGCTCCGAAATCTGATTCCCGTCAATATGATTTTTGCTCGTTATGGTCACCAGAACCACAATCTGGTTCCCCTCAAAACGATTTTCGCTCGGGATGGTCACCAGAACCACAATCTGGTTCCCCTCAAAACGATTTTCGCTTGTGACGGTCATCAGAACCACAATCTGGTTCCATGAAAAACATGTAAAAATGCTTTTATCGATTATTCGACACTTTCCGACTAAGTTCGTCACCCTCTCTTCAGCACTGAATAATCATCCTAAGTATGATTCCCGATGGATGCTTGAAAATAAGGAGAGCAAAGTTGATAATAATATGGAAAACTTTAGAATAAATTCAAGGAACAACACCGTAATTTCACGATTAAAAGGGGAATGATGAAATGAAAGTTGTAGCTCTTGCCTTGCTGACCGGCTTTATCGTCGGCTTCATTTTTGCCGTATTCCGGCTGCCGATCCCGGCTCCACCTGCACTGGCGGGGATTACGGGCATCGTCGGCATTTATTTGGGATTTAAAGTATATGAGTGGATTTTGCCCATGATCCAGGATCTGCTGAAATAAATAAGGTATGCCCCTTGGTGCCTGTCACCAAAGGGGCATACCTTGTTTTAATATAGTTCTGCATAGTGGAAGCGGTCGAATTTTATGTATGAGCCTTTTACATCAAAGGAAACGGGTGTATCAAATAGGGGGCCGTCATAGACAAATGTATGGAATTCCCCGTTTTCACCGCATGGATCGACTTGGTCGGGGAGGGAGTCCAAGAAGGCTTGATTGTACTCGGCGCCGGTAAAAGAAGGATCAAGCTGATCACTGTCGACGCAAATGATGGTTGCTTTAAAGCCGGCATTCAAAAAGGCCTGGCTGCTTACCTCACTCGTCATCCCCCAAAGTGGGAAAATCGGCTGCAGACCTGTATCGGCAAGATTCTTTTCACGGTACTTCCTGATATCTTCAAGAAATAGGTCGCCGAATGCCATATATTCATGGCCGGATTGGACAAGGTTCTGAATCTCATTTTTCATCACTTTTTCATACACATCATTGGAGACTTTTTCGTCGAACCAAATCTCTTTTAGTGGAATCCCCAAAGAAGAAACCTGCTTCTGCAGCAGATGATGGGGGATGTCATGCATCAATACCTTTTCACTCTTGGCATTCAGTGTCGTTAAAAGTGAGGAAACATTGAATTCGCCGCTCTTCAGCAGGTTATACAGCATCAATGTGCTGTCGCGGCCGCCGCTCCAAGAAACACAAACTTTTTTCATTATGGCCATCGCTCCTTTTCTGCAAGTTTACCATACAGAAAGAACCGAATCCCTCACCATTTTAAAACCGAGCCAGTCAGACGCTTGACACCTCGGATTCCTGCGACATCCTCAATCAATTTCAGCATGGCCAAATCCTTGTTTTTAGCCTCGATCATAATATCGAAATCCTTGCCATATTCCTTGGCCATTGTTAAAAATGGACGGACGAAATCAAGAGAAACATTGTCCGCATGGGAGCGGAATGTTTTTTCAGATTTTGGGGAAGAAAAGTGGACCTTCGGAACAGTTGCTTTCTGACTCCATGTATCATAGATCCTCGGCCAAAGAAGTGAAAGCTCTTCCTCGCAAGGGTTGGCGAGGTGATGATGATAATCGAGTATCATGGGAATGCCCTGTTTTTCACATGCCAGCAGCGTCTCTTCGGCATTATATGTTTTATCGTCATTTTCTAGGGTCATGATTTTCTTGATTTTGTCGGGGATCCTGGTCAGATTTTCATGAAAGCGGACGAGGGTCGTTTCTTTATCCCCGTATGTCCCGCCGATATGGATATTGATGATGCCTTGGTCGGCGACATCCATCGCTTCAAGCATCCGGTAGTGGTAGTCCATATCCTTCAACGCATTCTCCGTCACCTCATCCCGCGGGCTTGTAAACAAAGTGAACTGGTTCGGATGGAAGCTCACTCTTATGTCAAAAGCCTTGATCAGCTGCCCGAGTTCCTTCCACTCCTTTTGGAAGGGAGTGATGAAATCCCACATCACTTCAGGGTGTGTGGCCAATGGAACCAGTGAACTTGAAAGGCGGTAGAGGGATACTTGGTGGGCGGCATTGTAAAATAGGATCCGCTTTGTATTGTGAAGATTTTCTGCGGTCACTGCCAATAACTTTTCTTTCCGCTCGGATTCAGGAAGCTTTTGATAACGTGCAAAGGTTAATGTTTTTGACGGACTGGCGTTCCAGAGAGCCAAAGCATTTGCTACATAGCCAAATCGAATCTGCACAACAGACCTCCTATTAAAAAAGAGTAGTAGATTTTCACTCCAGGATGCTCGCTTCAATTAGTTATTTCAATAATGAGTTGGAAGATATTTTTAGAAAACAGCCTGAAAAAAATCCTAAAGCAGTGTTTGGATGGACTTTGCAAGAGCTTCTTTCAAGACGGCTTTTTTTCGCAGCTGCTTGAGCTCATCAAAGGTCAACTGGTGGGAATCGCCCATGTCCTTATCCATCACTTCCATTACCCGTCCAATGAATACTGGATCATAAATAAAACAGTTCATTTCATTATTTAATAAAAAGCTTCGGCGATCAAAGTTTGCCGTGCCGATGTCACACATTTTCCCGTCAATGATCAATACTTTAGCGTGATAAAATCCATTCAGAAACTGATGGACCAAAGCCCCGCGCTTGATGACCTCCCATAGATAGGGATAGGAAGCTTCCTTTACTAGCGGATGATCGGCCTTTTCAGGAACGATGACCTTTAGTGTCACGCCGCGGTCCATCGCAGACAGCACTTCTTTGAATACCTTCTTGGTCGGGATGAAATACGGCGTCCCGATATAAAGCGATTGCTTGGTCTCGCGAAGCAATCGGCAAAGCTCTTCCTCCATTCGGACACCCTCTGAAGGGAAATGCATATGTTCGGTGCTCCCTTTGGGCATTACGCTGAAATCAGGATGTCGATAATCATCCTTTTGCTTGGAAGAACGCTTCCAATCGATGAGGAACTCTTGATGGAGGTCTTCCACACCTTCCCCCTCCATTCGCAAATGATAATCGCGCCAAGGGGATAGCTTTGGCTTATCATCGATGTATTCCTTCCCGACATTGTAGCCGCCAAGGTAGCCGATCTTCCCGTCAATGACGGTGATTTTGCGGTGGTTGCGCTGTTGGAGAGAAAAAAAGAAGTAGGGGAAATAGGGTCTGTTGCAGAATTCGAATCGTACCCCTGCATCCTGTGCTTTTTTTAGCGCACCTTTATCGATTTTGTGTCCCCCGATGTAGTCCACGAGCAATTTGACTTCCAGGCCCTGTTTCGCTTTTTGTTCGAGCAGTGCCAGGAAAGAGCGGCTGAAATCATCGTCCTTGACGATGTAAAAAAGAGTATAGATCTGTGTCGTGGCTGCTTTGATATCAGCAAACATCAGTTCAAAAAGCTCCGGTCCGCTCGCAATGATGTCCATGCTGCTGGACCGTTTTGGATAGGTTCTTACTGCGGCCGTCTTAATGTATTTTTTTAGTCCGAGTTCAAAATCAAGAATCAATAGCAAAATAAGTACGATCAGAATTCCGATTATGATTCCGCTGATTGCTAGCCATCCCATGGGCCGAACCTCACTTCTATGTAAAGGTAGTGTCAATTGATTATATTGGCATAGTAAAAAACTTTATTCGTTTAATCCCGCTTGGTATCTGCTGCGAAACAGTGCGGGATGTAAAACTGTACCTATATTAGAATTCCCCAACAACGAAAGGAACAAACAGAATAATGTCGAATTGTAATAAAAGAATGGGAAAACATTTTTAGAAATGTGTTGACTGAATGCTCATTCATTATATAATGGAACTATACAGCGTTATCAGAAAATTTATTTCTTTTTAAAAGTTTGAACAACGGGGATTTACAGTAAAAATAGCTGAAAGGGGAGATCTACGGAGATGAATGGGCTGCTTTGGGTTAATCTTATTGCATTTCTTCTTGTAACCGCTTACGCAATCAGTTTGTTTGTGTATGTCGTCAAAACGAGAATCCAATATATCAAACTCGGAAAAAAAGTCGAGTTCGATAACAATGTCAAAGAGCGCTTGAACAAAATCTGGGTGAATGTGTTCGGCCAGAAGAAATTATTGAAGGATAAAAAGAGCGGATCGATTCATGTCATGTTCTTTTATGGATTTTTACTCGTCCAGTTTGGGGCGATCGATTTTATTTGGAAGGGGATTAATCCAGGATCGCATCTACCGCTGGGACCGTTGTATCCTGCTTTTACATTCTTCCAGGAAATTGTGACATTGGTCATTTTATTCGCGGTTTGCTGGGCGTTTTACCGCCGCTATATCGAAAAGCTTGTCCGTTTGAAGCGCGGATTCAAATCAGGTCTGGTGCTTTTATTCATTGGAGGGCTTATGCTTTCCGTCTTGATCGGAAACGGGATGAGCATCATTTGGCACGGCGAGGAGCTGTCATGGACTGAGCCCGTGGCGTCCTTGGTCGCGACGGTATTCGGAGCGATTGGAAAAACGGCTTCCATCACGATTTTCTATTTTGCCTGGTGGGTGCATTTGACGTTCCTTCTCGGGTTCTTGGTTTACGTACCACAGTCCAAGCATGCCCACTTGCTTGCAGGACCTGCGAACGTTTATTTTAATCGCCTTGAAAACGTCGGGAAATTGAAGCCGATCGATTTTGAGGATGAATCACAGGAATCGTTCGGTGTCGGCAAGATTGAAGATTTCACGCAGCTTCAGTTGATCGATCTGTACGCATGTGTAGAATGCGGCCGATGCACGAATATGTGTCCAGCGACCGGAAGCGGAAAAATGCTTTCGCCGATGGACTTGATCGTGAAGCTTCGCGATCATTTGACGAACCACGGTGCGGTTGTCACATCCAAACAGCCATGGGTGCCGACCTTTGCTTTCTCCAAAACGAAAGGCAATCAATTGGCGCTGGCCAGTGCCGGCCAGGGGGCTGAAGAGGCTGCTGCAGGATTATCCTACAGTCCAAGCTTGATCGGCGATGTCATCACGGAAGAAGAGATCTGGGCATGTACGACATGCCGCAACTGTGAAGATCAATGCCCGGTCATGAATGAACACGTCGATAAAATCATCGACCTTCGCCGCTATCTTGTACTGACGGAAGGGAAGATGGATGCAGATGCCCAAAGGGCGATGCAGAATATCGAACGTCAAGGAAACCCGTGGGGATTGAACCGCAAAGAGCGCGAGAATTGGCGCGAAGCACGCGAAGATGTCCATGTGCCGACAGTGAAAGAAATGAAAAAAGCCGATGAATCATTTGAATATTTATTCTGGGTAGGCTCCATGGGTTCATTTGATAACCGAAGCCAAAAAATCGCGCTATCGTTTGCCAAGCTGTTGAATGAAGCGGGTGTGAAGTTCGCGATTCTCGGCAACAAGGAGAAAAACTCAGGAGATACGCCGCGCCGTTTAGGAAATGAATTCTTGTTCCAGGAGCTGGCCACGCAAAATATTGCGGAGTTTGAAAAGAACGAAGTGAAGAAAATCGTGACGATCGATCCGCATGCCTACAACATCTTTAAAAATGAGTATCCGGATTTCGGACTCGCCGCAGAAGTTTACCACCATACAGAGCTGCTAGCGAAGCTGGTGGAAGAGGGGCGCCTTAAGCCTAAGTTTGAAGTCAATGAAACGATCACGTTCCATGACTCCTGTTATTTGGGCAGATATAACGAAGTCTACGATCCGCCGCGTGAAATCCTAAAATCAATCCCTGGCGTGAAATTGATCGAAATGGAGCGCAACCGGGAAAAAGGAATGTGCTGCGGTGCAGGAGGCGGCTTGATGTGGATGGAAGAAGATACAGGCCACCGCGTCAATGTTGCACGGACGGAGCAGGCTCTCTCCGTCAATCCATCGGTCATCAGCTCAGGCTGTCCTTACTGCTTGACGATGCTTTCCGACGGAACAAAAGCAAAAGAAGTAGAGGAAAGCGTCAGCACATATGATGTAGCCGAGCTTCTCGAAAAAGCCGTGTGCGGGGACGGCAGCAAAGAAACCCTCGTATCCTAAAAGAAAGCCAGCCCTGCCCCTTTGGTGACAGGCACCGGGGGGTGGGGCTGTCAAATACAATTGAATGTGTAGTAGGATGTGAAAATGTTTGAATTTTTTATAAAATATTTCAATTCCTACTATTTTTCTTGTAGAATAGAAGTATATGAAGCGTTTTCAATATGGGGGCAATTTGTCCCTTTCTTTTTTAACCTATGTCGAGCGAGCGTTCAGTCAAGATTTTGTAAGCGTTTACCTAAAGTGTGTTTAATGACAGGAAAAGGAGAGATTCTTTATGGGGAAAACAGTCATTATCAGCGGTGCACGTACACCATTCGGAAAGTTGGGGGGCGGCTTGAGTTCCATGACCGCATCTGAACTGGGCGGCATCACGGTCGCAGAATCATTGAAAAGAGCTGGGGTACAGCCTGATCAAGTGGAGGAAGTCATCTTGGGTTCGGTGCTCCAAGGCGGCCAGGGACAGATCCCTTCCAGACAGGCTGCGCGCCATGCCGGGTTGCCGTGGGAAGTAAAGACGGAAACGATCAATAAAGTCTGCGCATCCGGAATGAGGAGCGTCACATTGGCGGATCAAATCATTCGTGCGGGCGATGGCGAAGTGATCGTGGCAGGCGGAATGGAATCGATGTCCAATGCGCCATATGTTCTTCCGAAAGCGAGATGGGGCTTCAGGATGGGTGACTCAACGGTGAAGGATTTAATGATTCACGATGGATTGACTTGCTCATTTAATGGGGTACATATGGGCACCTATGGGAATTCGACGGCAAGAGAGTTTGAGATTACGAGAGAGCAGCAGGACGAATGGGCGCTTAGAAGCCATCAGCGTGCGGTCAAGGCGATGGAAGAAGGTGTTTTTGCCGAGGAAATCGTACCTGTCAGCATTCCGCAAAGAAAAGGCGATCCGATTGTCGTAAGCCAGGATGAGGCGCCAAGAAAGGATACATCGATTGAAAAGCTTGCGAAGCTTTCATCCGTGTTCGACCACGATGGGACCATCACGGCAGGGAATGCCCCTGGTGTCAATGACGGGGCGGCAGCGATGCTGTTGATGAGCGAGGAAAGGGCAGCGAAGGAAGGAAAGACGCCACTAGCGACAATTTTGGCACATACTGCCCTCGCGGTGGAAGCAAAGGACTTCCCGCAGACCCCAGGACTTGTCATCAATGAGCTTTTGAAGAAAACAGGTAAATCATTGGATGAAATCGATTTGTTTGAAATCAATGAAGCATTTGCAGCGGTTTCCTTGGCAAGCAGCAAAATTGCCGGGCTTGACCCGGAGAAAGTGAATGTCAATGGCGGGGCAATAGCATTGGGGCATCCGATCGGTGCATCTGGAGCACGCATTATATTGACGCTTGCCTATGAGCTGAAAAGACGCGGCGGCGGATTCGGAATCGCAGCGATTTGCAGCGGCGGCGGCCAGGGAGATGCCATCATGATTGAGGTTCCGAAGTCGGAGTGAGCCTGGATTTTGAATCGAATTTTAATAAATGAGTCTTGCTTGGAAAAAAAGCATGACCAAAGGAAGTTATCGAAAAAGGCGTTGATTGGAGCAGAAGGTGCGAGAGGCGCCGAAATCAACCTTGAACAGCCTATATGAAAATAACCTTTGAAAAACGTGTACCACTACCATTGGGGAGGAAGACAAAATGAATATCAAAAAAGTGATGGTCATCGGTGCCGGTCAAATGGGCTCCGGAATCGCGCAAGTCTGTGCACAGGCCGGCTATTCGGTCATTTTGAATGATTTAAAAGAGGAATTCCTGGAGCGGGGAATGGGAGTCATTACGAAGAACCTTTCCCGCAGCGTGGAAAAGGGACGCATGACCGAGGATGAAAAGAATGCCGCAATATCCAATCTGACGAAGTCGACGGATCTGCAGGATGCCGAAAACGTGGATATCGTGATCGAAGCCGCAGTTGAAAACATGGAGATCAAAACGAAGATCTTCGCACAGCTCGATGAAATAGCACCAGCCCATGCCATCCTTGCATCGAATACATCGTCACTGCCGATCACTGAAATAGCGGCAGCAACCAAGCGGCAAGAACAAGTCATCGGTATGCACTTCATGAATCCGGTGCCGGTCATGAAGCTTGTCGAAATCATCCGCGGCCTTGCGACGACGGATGAAGTATATCAGGCCATCGAGGACATGACGAAGTCGCTTAAAAAAGTACCTGTGGAAGTGAACGACTTTCCGGGCTTCGTCTCCAACCGCATCTTGATGCCGATGATCAACGAAGCCATCTACACGTTGTATGAAGGAGTCGCAACCGTGGAGGCGATCGACGAAGTGATGAAGCTCGGCATGAACCATCCGATGGGGCCGCTCACATTGGCTGATTTTATCGGACTCGATACGTGCCTGTACATCATGGAGACGCTTCATGAAGGCTTCGGGGACGACAAATACCGTCCATGCCCGCTCCTGCGCAAATATGTCAAAGCCGGCTGGATCGGGAAAAAATCGGGCAGAGGATTCTATAGCTACAGCTAAGCGTTAGCTGGCGTACGGGTCGTGTAAAGGTGAGTCGAATGGTGTCGATTGGCCGATATCTACTCCATTTTGGCTGATATATCAAAAAAACGGCTGATATATTATCGAATTTGGCTGATATATTAAAAAATTGACCGATAAATCTACTATTTTGGCCGATATCCGAACTCAATCAGATCAATCCAACTTGAAATGGCTGATTTCGAGACTAAAATGAGGATCTTTTCACCAAATTGATCCAAGCCCGTTTAAAAAGATAAAAAAACGAACAAAGGGATGTTGCGTCACCAAGCTTGTCAGCAACAGGAGGGAGAAACATGGATTTACGATTAACAGAAGAGCAGAACATGATGCGGAAAATGGTCCGTGATTTTGCTGAAACGGAAATAGCTCCATTCGTTGAAAGAATGGAGGCAGGGGAATTTCCGCGGGACATCATCAAGAAGATGGCTGGATTGGGCCTGATGGGAATCACGTCGCCTGAAAAATACGGCGGCGCGGAAATGGATTTCCTCTCATACATCATCGCGATCCATGAATTGTCAAAAGTCAGTGCGACTGTCGGGGTCATCCTTTCCGTCCACACATCGGTCTGCACGAATCCGATCCTATATTTCGGAACGGAAGAACAGAAGCAAAAGTATGTCACCAAGCTTGCGTCAGGTGAATATTTAGGGGCATTTTGCCTGACGGAACCGAGCTCGGGATCGGATGCTGCCAGTCTTAAATCAAGGGCAGTAAAAAAAGATGATCATTATATCATCAACGGCTCGAAGGTGTTCATCACCAATGGGGGAGAAGCCGATGTGTACATCGTGTTCGCTTTGACGAATAGAGAGGAAGGCAGCAAGGGGATATCCGCATTTATCGTGGAAAAAGGCACCCCGGGACTTGTGATCGGAAAAGATGAGCATAAGATGGGGTTATATGGATCACGTACGGTTCAGCTCACCTTTGAAGATATGAAAGTACCAGTGGAAAACCTCCTCGGTAATGAAGGGGAAGGCTTTAGGATCGCGATGGCCAATCTCGATGTCGGACGGATCGGAATTGCGGCGCAAGCGTTGGGGATCGCGGATGCCGCATTTGAAAAATCCGTTGAATATGCGAAGGAACGCCAGCAATTCGGTAAGCCGATCGCTGCCCAACAAGGGATCGGCTTCAAACTCGCGGACATGGCAACGAGCGTGGAAGGGGCAAGACTCTTAGTCTATCAGGCTGCAGAACTTCGGGCAAAAGGCGAGCCATGCGGCAAGGAAGCTTCGATGGCCAAACTGTTTGCATCAAGGGCGGCTGTCGAGGTATCCACAGAAGCAATCCAGGTGTTTGGAGGCTACGGATACACGAAGGAATACCCGGTGGAAAGGTACTTCCGGGACGCTAAAATTACGGAAATCTATGAAGGAACAAGTGAGATACAACGGATCGTTGTATCGAAGCACTTATTGAGATAAGCTGTTTTCGCAAAGATTGTGATGTTGATTGGAGCAGCAGGTGCGAGACTACTGAGGGATTAGCCGGTCAGGTGAGACCCCGCATGCGGAAGCCGAGCAGGCTCACCGCACGCCCCTCGGAAAACGAGCGTCCTGCCGTGGAAATCCAACTTGCCAACCTTGATGAATAGCAACAACTTTATGAATAGAGCCTTTAAATAAACCAACTGCAAGAATAATAGATTCTAAACATACGGAGGAATGGTCATGAATTTTCGATTATCAGAAGAACACGAAATGCTTAGAAAAATGGTCCGCGATTTTGCCGTGAATGAAGTGGCACCGACTGCTGCTGAAAGAGATGAAGAAGAACGCTTCGACCGTGAAATCTTTGACAAAATGGCCGAGCTTGGCTTGACGGGGATTCCTTGGCCGGAAGAATACGGAGGCATCGGCTTTGATTATTTGGCTTACTGCATTGCAGTCGAGGAATTGTCGCGTGTGTGCGCATCGACAGGAGTGACGCTTTCGGCGCACACTTCCTTAGCGGGGTGGCCGATTTATAAGTTCGGTTCAGAAGAGCAAAAGCAAAAATATTTAAGGCCGATGGCGCAAGGTGAAAAAATCGGTGCTTACGGATTGACGGAGCCGGGTTCAGGATCGGATGCAGGCGGAATGAGAACAACGGCGCGTGAAGACGGGGATCATTACATTTTAAACGGTTCAAAAATCTTCATCACAAATGGCGGAATTGCCGATATTTATGTCGTGTTCGCTTTGACAGATCCATCCCAAAGACAGCGCGGGACAACAGCATTCATCATTGAAAGCGGCTTTGAAGGATTTTCAGTAGGGAAAAAAGAAAAGAAGCTCGGAATCCGTTCCTCTCCGACAACCGAAATTATTTTTGAAGACTGCCGCGTGCCGAAAGAAAACATCTTGGGAGAAGTAGGGGAAGGCTTCAAAATTGCCATGATGACACTGGATGGTGGACGCAACGGCATTGCAGCCCAAGCGGTCGGCATCGCACAAGGCGCCCTTGATGCATCAGTCAATTATGCCAAGGAACGCCAGCAATTCGGCAAACCGATCGCTGCGAATCAAGGCATTTCTTTCAAACTGGCTGACATGGCGACAGGCATAGAAGCATCAAGATTATTGACCTACCAAGCAGCGTGGCTTGAATCTGAAGGGCTTCCATACGGAAAAGAATCGGCGATGTCGAAGCTCCTTGCAGGCGATACAGCCATGAAGGTGACGACAGAAGCCGTTCAAGTATTCGGCGGCTACGGCTATACAAAGGACTACCCGGTCGAACGCTTCATGCGAGACGCGAAAATCACGCAAATCTACGAAGGCACACAAGAAATCCAACGCCTGGTCATCTCAAGAATGCTGACGAAATAGAAAAGCGGAGGGACCCTTCTTATCGCCGTTTAAGCTGGACTGACCCGAGTGAGATAAAGGAAACACAAAGGCGCTAGCCTTTGATGTTGACTTATCGTAGACGAGGGGAGGGAAGCTTACTAGGCGATAGGGTCCCGGAGCTAGACAAATAGAAAAGCGGAGCCGGCTTGATCAGAGGCGAAGAGATTAAAAGGAACAAAGGCTAATTTCGCCACGTCCTGTGGCAACGCCTTTGCTAGTACTTCCTGTACGTCGGAGATAAAGGAAACACGATGAGCGTCAGCGAATCGATGTTGACTTATCGTAGACACGATGAGGGAAATCTCACAGCCTCTAGCCGGTGGAGCTAGACAAGTAGAAAAGCGGAGGCAGCTAGCCCAGAGGCGATGATCGAAGCGGGAGGTGCGAGATTCCGGAGGGATAAGCGGTCCAGGTGAGACCCCACAGCGAAGCGAGGAAAACTTCGGCGGATGTTCGATTAAGTTCGGCACGTCCCTGTGCCAACATCGAACGACCTCACTTCCTGTGAGGCCACTCGGAAAGCATGCAACCTGCAGCGGCAATCCACTGTCATCAAGTTTTGGCACCTAGCAAAAAAACAAAATGAAAAAAGCCTTTCGAAATCAGTCAAAAACAAACAGGGGTATGTTTCGATATATAGATAGCAGCATCGTAAGAACAAAGGGAATGGATGGGACGACGAACAAAAAGAAGCTTTTAGATGTTAGTCAAGGTGAACGGATCCGGAGACGAAGTTGGGGGACTTCGTCTTGTCCTGAAGGGAGAAAAGAAAGCAGAGGCGGTCGATATTTTGAATAAAAAACGAGAAGTCCATGCTTCCGTCAAGGATGAACGCCTGGTCATGAAAAGAAGGGATCAGATGATAAGAGGCGCAGTTTCTCTTTTTAAGAAAAAGGGATTCCACCGCACGACAACAAGAGAAATTGCCCGCGCGGCCGGCTTCAGCATCGGTACTTTATATGAATATATCCGGACGAAGGAAGATGTGCTTTATTTGGTCTGCGACAGCATCTATGATCAAGTCCGCGACAGGCTGCTCGGGATGGATACGAGCCAGGGGACACTCGAGAGCCTGAAGCTTGGCATCGCCTACTATTTTAAAATCATGGATGAAATGCAGGATGAAGTGCTCGTCATGTATCAGGAAGTAAAATCGCTGACAAAGGACGCTTTGCCATATGTATTGAAGAAAGAGCTGGAAATGGTGGGGATGTTTGAATCACTCATCCGCAATTGTGTAACCAATGGTGAGTTGGAAATTCATCCGAATCATATTCATATGCTTGCCCATAACATTTTCGTCCAAGGACAGATGTGGGGCTTTAGGAGATGGGCGCTCCGGAAGGAATGCTCGATTGAACAATATATAACCATTCAAACAGATTTATTGTTTTCAGGAATAAAGGGGTACCAAAAACCTGTTGGAACAGGAGGAGAACGATGAGTAACGTAGAGGTATATAAACCAAAGCATCATGTTCGGTTTGTGACGGCTTCAAGTTTATTCGACGGCCACGATGCATCCATCAACATTATGAGGAGGATCCTGCAGTCAAGCGGTGCAGAAGTCATCCATCTCGGGCACAACCGGTCTGTCGAAGAGGTTGTCCAGGCTGCGATTCATGAGGATGCCCAAGGGATTGCGATTTCTTCCTATCAAGGCGGTCACGTTGAGTATTTTAAATATATGTATGACCTTTTGAAAGAAAAAGGGGCATCCCATATCCGCATATACGGCGGAGGCGGTGGGGTCATCATCCCGCGCGAAATCAAGGAGCTTCACGATTACGGCATTTCAGGGATCTTTTCGCCTGAGGATGGGAGAAACCTTGGCCTTCAAGGGATGATCAATAAAATGGTGGAGGAGTGCGACTATCCGACAGTCACAGATGACATCCGCCAGAAAATTGACGACTTGAAGGAGGGCAACGTTCCGACCATATCCAAACTGATTACCTTGGCGGAATATCAAATCGGCGATAATAAGGAGGCTGCCGCGGCGGCGGAATCCGTTTTTGCCGAAGTCCGTACACTCGCCAAGTCCGTTCCGGTTGTCGGGATTACCGGTACCGGAGGAGCGGGGAAAAGCTCTTTGACGGATGAGCTGATCCGTCGTTTTATCAACGAAATCCCCGACAAGAAAGTCGCGGTTCTGTCCATCGATCCGACGAAGCAAAAAACCGGTGGAGCGCTCCTTGGAGACCGGATCCGCATGAACGCCATTTCTTCCCCGCGTATTTACATGCGCAGCTTGGCAACAAGGGGATCGAAATCCGAGCTGTCGCTTGCGATCAAAGATGCCATCAGTGTCGTGAAAGCAGCTGACTATGATTTGGTCATCGTTGAAACGAGCGGGATCGGCCAGGGCGATGCAGAAATCACGGACATCTGCGACCTTTCGATGTATGTGATGACGAGTGAATTCGGTGCACCGTCACAGCTGGAAAAAATCGATATGATCGATTTCGCAGATCTGATCGTCATCAATAAGTTTGAACGAAAAGGTTCTGAGGATGCAAAGAGCCAGGTGCAAAAGCAATATCAGCGCAGTCATATGCTGTTCGACAAGGACCTTGGCGATATGCCGGTATACGGCACGATTGCCAGCCAGTTCAACGATCCGGGGACAAATGCTTTATTTGCAGCCTTGGTGGAAAAAATAAATGAGAAGGTCGGCCTTGATTGGAATGTCCCTTTCTCTAAAAATGTCAAAGTGGAAAAACAGAATGTCATCATCCCGAACAATAGACGCTACTATTTAAGGGAGATTTCCGATACTGTCCGGAACTACCATAAGGATGCCGAGGAGCAAGTACGGCTTGCCCGGAAAATGTTCCAGCTGGAGGGTGCCATTTCTGCAGTAAATGAGAAGGAAACCAACAGTGAAATCGCGGCTTCGCTTGAGGCGCTGAAAAAAGATGTCCAGGAGAAATTGACGCCACAATCGAAAAAGGTGCTGAGCAGCTGGAAGGAATTAAAAGAAAAATACAGCGGCAAGGAATTCGTCACGAAAATCCGCGACAAGGAAATCGTGACGGAGCTGACGGTGAAAAGCTTGTCTGGCCTGGATATCCCGAAAGTATCCCTGCCGAAATATGAAGACTACGGCGAAATTCTTCGCTGGGTCTATAAAGAAAATGTACCGGGCTCATTCCCGTATACAGCAGGCGTATTCCCGTTCAAGCGCAAAGGAGAAGACCCGAAGCGCCAATTTGCGGGGGAAGGAACGCCGGAAAGGACGAATCGCCGTTTCCATTACTTATCCAAGGACGATGATGCGAAGCGATTGAGCACGGCGTTTGACTCCGTGACACTGTACGGGGAAGATCCCGATCACCGTCCGGATATTTATGGGAAGGTCGGCGAAAGCGGTGTCAGCATCTGTACGCTTGAGGATATGAATAAGCTGTACGCCGGATTCGATCTTTGCCATCCGTCGACGTCCGTATCGATGACGATCAATGGACCGGCGCCGATCATTCTGGCGATGTTCATGAACACAGCGATTCAGCAGCAAATCGTCAAAAGAGAAGAAGAACTAGGGCGTTCCTTGAATGCCGAAGAGTTTGATGAAGTGAAGGCGATGACGCTGAAAACGGTCCGCGGCACGGTTCAGGCTGACATTTTAAAAGAAGATCAAGGTCAGAATACGTGCATCTTCTCAACAGAATTTGCGTTAAGGATGATGGGGGACATCCAGGACTACTTCATTGGAAATCAAGTAAGGAACTACTATTCCGTTTCCATTTCCGGTTACCATATCGCTGAAGCGGGTGCCAATCCGATTTCCCAATTGGCCTTTACTCTCGCAAATGGCTTTACGTATGTGGAATACTACTTGAGCAGAGGCATGAACATCGATGACTTCGCACCGAACTTGTCATTCTTCTTCTCAAACGGACTCGATCCGGAATATACCGTGATCGGCCGTGTTGCCAGAAGGATTTGGGCAACCGTCATGAAAAACAAATATGGTGCGAATGAGCGCAGCCAAAAGCTGAAGTATCATATTCAAACATCAGGGCGCTCACTGCACGCACAGGAAATCGACTTCAATGATATCCGCACGACGCTGCAGGCGTTGATGGCGCTCCAGGATAATTGCAACTCGCTCCACACGAATGCGTATGATGAAGCGATCACCACCCCGACGGAAGAATCGGTCCGCCGTGCGATGGCGATTCAAATGATCATTACGAAGGAGCATGGCTTATCGAAAAATGAAAACCCGCTGCAAGGATCATTCATCGTCGAAGAGCTGACAGACTTGGTCGAAGAAATGGTGCTGCAGGAATTCGAACGGATCAATGACCGCGGCGGTGTATTGGGTGCGATGGAAACGCAGTACCAGCGTGGAAAGATCCAGGAAGAGTCCATGTACTACGAAATGAAGAAGCATACGGGCGAACTGCCGATCATCGGGGTCAACACGTACTTGAATCCGAATCCGCCGTCCGAAGATGAAATGAACAGCATGGAATTGGCGCGTGCCACTAAAGAGGAAAAAGAAACACAAATCGAGAATCTGCGCTCCTTCCAAGAGGCGCATAAGGGCGAAACAGAAGCGGCAATCGCCAAACTGAAGCAAACGGCTGTTTCAGGAGGCAATATTTTTGCTGAATTGATGGAAACCGTTAAGGTGGCCAGCCTTGGTCAAATCACCCGTGCCCTGTACGAAGTTGGGGGACAATACAGAAGGAACATGTAAGATCATTTAATTTGCCGGCTTGTGGAGGAATACGCTCCACAAGCTTTTTTTAAGTTGGACTGCATAGTGCATAGTGGGGCGACTGTATCTGAATATATGGGGTTTGTCGAAAAACGTTATTCGACAAATTGTCATTAACCAGTCTCGATATTTCCAAAATATCTTAGCAGCCTATTCAAAATCCCTTCGTTGACTCAAAAAAATATGGAAATGCCTCTAAAAGCGGAATCTCGGACGGATATTAAAGTGATATTGGGCAGGAAATAGTAATAAAGAAGTGTTAAAGCGGAATTTTTGTTGAAATATCATGTGAGCATTCATGAATATCAGCGAAAATAACTGATATATCTGCGAAAACTTTAATTTATCTACGAAAATGCACGATTTATCTTCGAAATTTCCGATATATCGATTATTCTACTATTTTCGACAATTTTCGCCAGTCCTCAGATCTCAGCCCTCAGCCCACCTGGAGACATACCGACAAATCGTATTATTTTTCACACCAAAATACACCAATTTCAAGTTTTTAACAAAAAATGATGCCAATTTGCAAACAAGACCTTTATAATTTTAAGAGATTGGCAATAATGAATCTGGTGAACTGTATGTTTGGAAGTGAAACGATGAAGAAGCTGTTTCTACCTGTGATGATTGTGGTATTTTTGCTCGGTACATATTATCTGTATCCACTGCAGCTGGGAGCAATACCGTTCTTGTTGGCTTCGATATATTTTTTCTACGCCGCTATAAAACAGACAAGGCTGGATCGGAAACGGAAAGGTGAAAAATCTGAACGAGGGCAACCAAAAAAAAATAGGAAAAAAATCAAGTAAATGCGGCATACATCTAGCATAAATGTTTTACATTTGTTTATAATGGTTTATATGTATTCTATTAAGATTGAATAGTTATGCCCTTTTTTACTCTGAAATAATAGAGTGTTAAATAGAGAAAGGAAGTGCGGGATTTGAAATTAGCGCAATTATCAAAAGAAGAAGTAAAGGAAATGTCCTTTATTGAATTAGCATTTACAATTTTAGATGAAAAGAAACAACCGATGACATTCCAGGAGATCCTCAATGAAATCGCAAGCCACCTAGAGCTTAAGAAAAATGAGGTTCGTTCAAGAATGGTTCAATTCTATACAGATTTGAATGTGGATGGACGCTTCATTACATCCGGTGAAAACCGTTGGGGTCTTCGTGCTTGGTATCCAGTCGATCAATTGGAGGAAGAGACGGTTCCGACAATTAAACCGAGAAAGAAAAAGGCAAAAAAAGTTGTCGATGAAGATCTTGAGCTAGAAGAACTCGAAGATGAAGATCTTGATTACGATGATCTTGACGACTTTGAGGAAGAAGATCTTGCGGATGACGATGATGATGACGACGATGATGATTTCGATGACATCGATGAAGATGAAGAGGATATCGATGATGAGCTTATCGAAGATGAGGAATATGATTTAGATGACGATGAGGAAAGTGAAGATCTTGAGGAAGAAGAGGAAGAATTTGACGACGAAGAAGAGGAAGAAGATTTATAATCCTCTTGACTTATCCATCTTACGAAGTTAGTATTTTATTTGGGCTCCCTAAAAAGGGACAGATGAACGTGACTATAACGCTCCCACTACTTTTGTCAGTGGGGCGTTTTTCGTTTTTTTACCCCTATTTTTTCATTTTTTAGATTATGATAAATCAGTTTTGCTGATTCTATAGTAGAACAGGTGACCAACAGAAAGGGGAAGCAGACATGACGAAGTATATCTTTGTTACAGGCGGTGTAGTATCTTCATTAGGAAAAGGTATTACCGCTGCATCTTTAGGACGTTTATTGAAAAACCGCGGTTTAAGCGTGACTATTCAAAAGTTTGATCCATATATCAACGTCGATCCGGGAACGATGAGTCCTTACCAGCACGGAGAGGTATTCGTGACGGATGACGGGGCGGAGACGGATTTAGACCTTGGCCACTATGAGCGTTTTGTCGATATTAATTTGACTAAATACAGCAGTGTGACGACAGGGAAAATCTACTCAACCGTCTTGAAGAAAGAACGCCGTGGAGACTACTTGGGCGGAACGGTCCAGGTCATCCCGCATATCACCAATGAAATCAAAGAGCGTGTTTTCCGCGCTGGCCGTGAAACGAATGCAGATGTGGTCATCACGGAAATTGGCGGAACTGTTGGAGATATTGAATCCCTTCCGTTCCTGGAAGCGATCCGCCAAATCAAAAGCGACACTGGACGCGATAATGTCATGTACATCCATTGTACGTTGGTGCCGTACATCAAGGCTGCCGGCGAAATGAAAACGAAGCCGACCCAGCATAGTGTCAAAGAATTGAGAAGCCTCGGCATCCAGCCAAATGTGATCGTCGTCCGGACGGAAATGCCGATGTCCCAGGATATGAAGGACAAAATTGCTCTATTCTGCGATATTGATGAAAATGCTGTCATCGAGGCACGCGATGCCGATACATTATATTCTGTTCCTCTTTCACTGCAAGAACAAAAGCTCGACCAAATCACAGTCGATCATTTGAAACTTGAGGCGCATGATGCGGATATGACAGAGTGGAAAAACCTTGTCGAGAAGGTTACACATCTACAAGGAAAAACGACGATCGCATTGGTCGGAAAATATGTGGAACTTCAAGATGCTTATATTTCAGTCGTAGAAGCATTGAAGCATGCAGGCTATGCATTTGATTCCGATATCGATATCAAATGGATCAATTCAGAGCATGTCACTGCAGAAAATGTAGAAGACTACCTTCATGATGCGGATGGAATTCTGGTTCCTGGCGGCTTCGGAGATCGTGGCATCGAAGGGAAAATTTTAGCGACGAAGTATGCGCGTGAAAACAAAGTTCCATTCTTCGGGATTTGCCTTGGCATGCAGCTTGCGACTGTGGAATTTGCGCGCCACGTACTTGGCTATGAAGGTGCCCACTCAGCTGAGATTCAGCCGGAAACGAATTATCCAATGATCGATCTGCTTCCTGAGCAAAAGGATATTGAAGATCTTGGCGGTACGTTAAGACTTGGATTATATCCATGCAAACTGATTCATGGCACAAAAGCACATGAAGCATATGAAGATGAAGTGGTATACGAACGCCATCGCCATCGCTATGAGTTCAACAATCACTACCGTCAGCAAATGGAAGATGAAGGCTTCATATTCTCTGGTACAAGCCCGGACGGCCGTTTGGTGGAAATCATTGAGCTCAAGGATCACCCATGGTTCCTTGCATCCCAATTCCACCCGGAATTCACTTCTCGTCCAACAAGGCCGCAGCCGTTGTTCCGTGAATTCATCAAAGCTTCCATCGAAAATCAAAAGTAATGCACAAAAGGGTGACAGGCACCATCCAGATTCTGGATGGTGCCTGTCACCCTTATTTTATTTCAGATTGTTTTTGGCGAGCTTGATGAGCTCCTGAACCATGCTTCCGCCGATGCGGCCGCCGACTTTTCCGGCTTCTTCGGATGTGAGTTTTCCGTTGTAGCCTTTCTGTAGCGGGATGCCCTGTTCTTTTGCTGCTTCATATTTTGCATCCTGGGGATCCATTGTCCCGGTCACGCGCGCCTTCAATTGATCAAGGGCCTGCCGTGCTTCCGGAACGAGGATTTTATTTTTTCGCGCCATACAAATGACCTCCTTTTTAAAAAAGTTGCAATGATAAAACTTGATGTTTTTTAGATTTTTCAAGCTGTTGATTGAAGCGGAAGTGCCAGACTCCTGAGGGCTCACCACTCACGAGCATCCTGCAGCGAAAATCAACTTTATATCCTTGATATTGCTTTCATGCACCGCATATTTTTAGCATGTCCACGATCACCCAAAATGTAAATAAATTAAAAAATATGAATTTTTTTATAAAAAGAATATTGACAATTATTGTGACTATATTTAGTATTACCATTATCGTATGCGAAAATTGAACGACCCAAATTAAATACCTCTTATAAAGAGTTGGCTGAGGGACTGGCCCGATGACGCCCGGCAACCTACCGTTTTATTGCGGAAAGGTGCTAAATCCTGCAGGAGTGAATCCTGGGAGATAAGAGTTAGGTTAGAATATCAGCCTCTTTTCCCTAGGGAAAAGAGGCTTTTTTATTTGATCCAGCGTTTCATAAGCCGGCATGGGATGCGAGGGTCGCTCAGTAATGAAAGCGATGTAAATTTTGAATGTGGGGGAGAAAAAAGTGAGAAAACGAATATCATTATTGTTCATCAGCTTGATCGTGCTAACGGGGTTGTTGTCAGCCTGCCAGCCAAAAGGAGAAACCGATGCAGCAGCTAACAACGTTTCGAAGGATAATCCATTGGCGAATAAGCGAATTGCGCTTATCATGCAGCTCAACCTTGGGACCTTTTCAGCACAGTACATAGCAGGGGTGAAGGAGCAGGCAGCGAAATTCGGTGGCCATGTCACCGTGTTCACCTCTGATGGCGATTTGGCCAAGATGTCATCGAACCTCGATGCCGCCATCAACCAAAAGTTCGATGGCATCCTAATTGACCATGGAACAAGCGAAGCGCTTCAATCAGGGGTCAAAAAGGCGGTTGATCATAAAATCCCTGTCGTTGTCTTTGATGCCGACATTGCAGAAAAAAATGTCACGGTCTTGGAGCAGGGCGATCAAAAAATGGCGGAAATGTCCCTTGATCAATTGGCAAATGATATCGGAGGCAAAGGGAACATCGTGAAAATATGGGTGGCAGGCTTTGCACCGATGGAGAGACGGCAGGTCGCTTATCAGGATTTCCTGCAAAAGCATCCTGACATTAAAGAAATCGCTGCTTTTGGGGCAGCCACCGAAAATACAGCGTTGGATACACAGTCTCAAATGGAAGCCATCCTCAAACAATACCCGCATAAAGGGGATATCAAAGCGGTGTGGGCAGCATGGGATGAATTCGCGAAAGGGGCTGCAAGGGCGATCAAACAGGCAGGCAGAACAGAAATCAAAGTCTATGGCATTGATTTGAGCGATGAAGATCTGCAGCTCATCCAGGATAAAACAAGTCCATGGGTGGCTTCCGCTGCGGTCGATCCAAAAGACATCGGAAGAATTCAGGTGCGTTATTTGTATCAACGGCTTCATGGTGATCAACCCTCTGAAAAAGTTGTGTTGAATCCGGTATTTGTGAAGCGGGATCAGCTTCCGGAAAAATCCGTCACGACTGATCAATTATCTCAATATGTTGATGGCTGGGGAGCGAGTGAACAAGGATACACGGATTATCTTAAGGAGTTGGAAAACGGAATGTAAATCAAGAAGCAAACTAGCAGGAGGATGATGAGACAATGCTTTTAAAAATGAAAAACATTCATAAATCCTTCTCGGGTGTAAAGGCGTTGGCAGGAGCGCATTTTGAAGTGCGGGAAGGGGAAGTGCATGCCTTATTAGGGGCGAACGGGGCAGGGAAAAGCACGCTCATGAAAATCCTGGCGGGTGTCTACCAGATCGACAGCGGCACGATTGAAATAAGGGGGAGGGAAGCGGCTGCCGCATCTCCCCGTGATGCGCTGGAGGCGGGCGTCCACTGTGTATATCAAGAAGTCGATACGGCCATCGTCCCTGAGTTGACGGTTCTGGACAATTTAATGCTCAATCAGATCGTTGCCCAAAGGAAATGGTTCCTTTCCAAGAAAGGGATGAAGAGAGCAGCTTTGGGAGCATGGGAGCAGCTGAATGGAACCCATATCCCCCTCGATGAAAAAGCAGAGCACCTATCCCTTGCGGATAAGCAGCTTCTTCTGATTGCAAGAGCCGTGATTCAAAATGCAAAAATCGTGATTTTGGATGAGCCGACAGCCCCCTTGAGCATGGAGGAAACAGAACGTCTCGTGAAGGTGATCGAGATACTCAAGAAAAATGGCGTCGGCTGTATTTTCATTTCGCACCGGCTTCCTGAAGTATTTGCGATCTCGGACCGATTGACCGTCATGCGGGATGGGAAGACGATATCCACCCACAAAACAGACGAGGTGGAAGTGGACCAGGTGATTCAGGAAATGCTCGGCAAGGAGCTACAGGAAAAGGAACGTCGTTTTAAAAGAAAAATAAGCGAGCAGCTTTTGAGCGTGAAGGAAATCAGCGACGGTGAAAATGTGAAAAATGTCTCTTTTTCAATCGGCAAGGGTGAAGTTGTGGGGATTGCCGGCCTTGTCGGAGCGGGGAAAACGGAACTGGCTAAGCTCTTGTTCGGAGCAGCTCCTCTTAAAAGCGGGGAAATCATTCTCCATGAACGGAAGGTGCATTTTCGAAGTCCGGCGGATGCCATTCGTTCGAAAATTGTCTTGGTTCCGGAAGAGCGAAGGAAAGAAGGATTGTTCTTGGAGGAATCTTTGATTAAGAACATAACCTTCCCTAATCTAAAGCGGTTTTCAAGCTCATTGTTTTTTTCAAAGGAAAAGGAACGATTTTTTACGGAGAAGGTCATCTCTGATTTAAACATCAAGGCGAACAGCACTAAAACGGAAGTGAAGTTTTTGAGCGGAGGAAACCAACAAAAGGTCGTCATCGGAAAATGGTTCTCCCATGATGCAGATCTGATGGTATTCGATGAACCAACCAAAGGTGTGGATGTCGGGGCGAAGCAGGAAATCTTTCAAATCATCGAAGAGTTTGCTTCTCAGGGGAAAAGTGTCATCTATTGTTCATGTGAAATGGCGGAGCTTTTAAAGGTGGCCGACCGCATCCTTGTTATGTTTGACGGGGAAATCGTAAAGGAACTGGCAAACGAAGATGCGACACAGGAGAAACTGCTGCTCTATGCGAGCGGCGGAAAGGAAGAACAGCATGAAGGAAAAGTACATTCCCTTTCTATTTAAATATGGGGCGGCGGCCTTGATGGTCGTTGTCATTATTTATTTCAGTGTGATCAATTCCAATTTTTTAACGTACGGAAATTTGTCCGATATTCTCAGGTCGATTTCCATCGTGACGTTGCTGGCCATCGGGGTCACATTTACATTGATCGTCAATGGATTCGATTTGTCCGTCGGGTCGACCATGTCTCTCTCCACAGTCATTACGGCATCCTTGATGGTATGGTATGAGATGCCGCTTTGGATGGTATTGATCCTGCCGATCTTTGTCGGGGTGGCAGTCGGTCTTTTTAACTCCCTGCTGATCGTGAAAATCGGCATCCCCGATCTTTTGGCGACGCTTGGAACCATGTATGTCGTTTCCGGGATACATCGCACGTATACGGAAGGATACTCCATTTACAACTATATGCCCCTTGTCAGCGGAGGAAAGGCACCAGGCGCATTTTATTCCTCATTCCTCTGGCTCGGACAGGGGAAATGGCTTGGAATACCTGTCCCCGTCATATTCATGGTGCTCTTTGTCGTCATCGTACATATCATTCTTCAACATTCCCGCTGGGGACGGATCCTTTATATGACTGGCGGAAATGAGGAAGCTGCCCACCTGTCTGGCGTCCGGGTGAAAAAGGTGAAGATGATTGCCTATATCGTTTCGGGCATATTTGCGTCGCTTGCTGGGATTTTATTTACAGCGAGGGTGGGGTCCGGGCAGATCGATGCAGGCTCGCCGCTGTTGATGGAAGCAGTTGCATCGGTTTTTGTCGGGTTCTCCTTTTTAGGGGCAGGCAAACCGAATATCATCGGGACATTCTTTGGGGCAGCCTTGATCGGGGTTCTGCTGAACGGCCTGACGATGCTCAACCTTCCATATTATGCATTTGAAATCGTCAAAGGTTCAGTCCTGCTATCGGCGCTTGCCGTCACATACGTCCATGCCAAACGAAAATAGACATAAGAAGCCCTCCCCTTTTGGTGCCTGTCACCTGTAGGGGAGGGCTGATCTGGATCAGTATTCTTCGAGCATTTCGTTGATGGTGAATTTAAGGCCGAAGTAGAGGTAGAGGCCAGCCATGCTGGAAGGGAAGCCGATTCGCTCGCCATTTTCATCCGGGAGCATCCCTTTGATCACCTTCGTATCTAGGTGTACATCTGCCATGGAGGTCAAATCCTCACCTTCCACTCCTTTTACAGCTCCGGAAATGGCAGCAAACGGAATGCCTTCTTCTTTGAGCTTCTTCGCCAGCGACATAGCTTCCTCATCCGTCGAAAGCCTGCTCGCAATCAAAACGCGGTCTGCTTCGGTCAAGGCGGTTTGATCATCCAAGAGCGCTGCATTTGTAAGCGGCTCGGCTCCTTGGATCGCTTCCAATTCCAATGCGCCCATTTCACCAAAGCCTTTTACATAAATTTTCCCTTCACCTACGACGGCCTGAGCCAACAGGCGCGCGCCATCTTCTATTTGAAATTCTTCTTTATCGTGAATTCGATTGAACAATCCCGTCATTTGGGTCGTAAACATTTTCAGCATAAAATACAGACACTCCTTTATAACACCGTAGTAATTCTGTATTTATTATAGGTGCTACAGGCGTGATAGGCAAAATATCATAACGATGGAATGAAAAAAGGATACGGATGACAACTGGAAAAACATTTATTTTTTCATAAGACTGTTTACGCGAAGATTGTGGTTGGGAAATTTTATTATTTGGTGGTGACGCGAGACTCGGGGGCTCGGGCAGCCCCTCGGAAAGCGAACATTCTGCAGGGGAAATCCACTTTACTCACTTTTTGAAAATAAAAGAGAGCCCGGGATGTCTAGAATCCTCCCCGCTTTTTCGTCCAGTGAACGATTCAAAGGGGGAAGATCAATTCTCCATATTATGAAAAATAAACTAAACGGAACAGGCAATAGGAACCCTGTTCGTCACCCTATTTGTCAAAATTAGTCGGTAATTGTAAGAAGGAAAATCAAGCAGAAAAGGAGAAGTATTCCTTTGGAAGAAATGAAAATATATTCGAGTCTTTTTCAGACGCTTAAAATCCTATAGAATATGGTTAAAGAGGGGGATGACATGAAAGAGAAAATTTTAATCGTAGATGATCAATTCGGTATCCGTATCCTATTAAACGAAGTGCTTCAAAAAGAAGGCTACCAAACCTTTCAAGCGGCGAATGGTGTCCAGGCGCTGGATATCGTTACGAAGCATTCACCGGATCTTGTTTTGCTCGATATGAAAATTCCTGGTATGGATGGAATTGAAATCCTGAAAAGAATGAAGGTGATCGACCAGGATATCCGGGTCATCATCATGACGGCATATGGGGAATTGGATATGATCCAGGAAGCCAAAGACCTTGGCGCCCTTACACATTTCGCAAAACCATTCGATATTGACGACATTCGCAGTGCGGTGAAAAAACACCTTCCATTGAAGTCAAACGGATAAATTGAAAGAATATAAAAAATAGTACTTCTTTTTGTATTCGTGCTTGTTCATTGGTAAAAATAACGGTTATTTGGTATCATACAAAATGATATTAAATGATATTTATTTAGTCTATTGAACTTTAATCAGCATGTACATGAAGTGTATGTTCTGATGATTTGAGTTAAAGATGGACAGCACTTAGTACAAATAAGGAGGAAGTCATAATGCCTTTAGTTTCCATGACTGAAATGCTAAACAAAGCAAAAGACGGAGGATATGCCGTTGGACAATTCAACCTTAACAACCTTGAGTTCACTCAAGCAATCCTTCAAGCAGCACAAGAAGAAAAATCTCCAGTAATCCTTGGAGTATCTGAAGGTGCAGGACGTTACATGGGTGGTTTCAAAACAGTTGTAAAAATGGTTGAAGGGTTATTGGAAGATTATAATATCACAGTTCCTGTTGCCATTCATTTAGACCATGGCTCCAGCTATGATAAATGTAAAGAAGCAATTGATGCTGGATTCACTTCAGTAATGATCGATGCTTCACATCACCCATTCGAAGAAAACATTGAAACAACTTCTCAAGTTGTTGAATATGCACACTCCAAAGGTGTTTCAGTTGAAGCTGAATTAGGCACTGTTGGTGGACAAGAAGATGATGTTATTGCGGACGGCGTTATCTACGCTGACCCGAAAGAGTGCCAAGAATTGGTTGAGCGCACTGGCATCGATACACTTGCACCTGCATTGGGATCTGTTCACGGCCCTTACAAAGGCGAACCAAACCTTGGATTCAAAGAAATGGAAGAAATCGGTGCAGCAACTGGTGTGCCTTTAGTTCTTCACGGCGGAACTGGAATCCCGACAAAAGATATCCAAAAAGCCATTTCTTACGGAACAGCTAAAATCAATGTAAATACTGAAAACCAAATCGCTTCTGCGAAAAAAGTGCGTGAAGTACTTGCTGCAGACAGCGAAATGTATGATCCCCGCAAATATATGGGACCTGCACGTGAAGCGATTAAAACAACAGTAATCGGTAAAATGCGTGAATTCGGTTCTTCAGGTAAAGCTGAATAATTAAGGTCCTTTTGAGACCTTTTCCAAAAGCAGAATTTGCTTATATATAATGGCTTTATGAAGCTTTGAATCGAAACCGCCTTACATCTGCAAGGCGGTTTCCGTTCATTTTACTCATTTATGAGCCCTTTCTACTATAAAAAACATCTTTTTACTCAAAGATGATTGTTTTTTATTGTTTACTTAAGCATAGTTCATTCTATGATGTTGATCGGAGCGGAAGGCGCGAGACTCCGGAGGGATCAAGCGGGCAATGTTGGACCCCGCAGCGGAGCGAGGAGAAGTAAGGAGGATGTTCGATTAAGTTCGGCACATCGTGTGCCAACATCGAACGACCTCACTTCGTGTGATGCCCCCGGAAAGCGAGCGTCCTTCCGCGGAGATCAACCTTACTCAAGTTTTGGGTAATTGCAAAAACCTATGAAAAAATTTTAAAAAGTACGCTTCAAAAAGATTGAATATTTCGTCGAAAGGGGACAGGAATCATGAAATTTTTTATTGATACAGCGAATATGGAGGAAATCAAGCAAGCCTATGAGCTCGGTGTACTTTCTGGGGTAACGACGAACCCATCATTGGTCGCGAAGGAAAAGGATGTATCATTCCATGACCGCCTGAAGGACATTACTGCCCTGGATTTTGAATCTGTCAGTGCAGAGGTCATTGCAACGGATGCAGAAGGGATGATCAAAGAGGGAAGAGAGCTTGCCCAAATTGCCCCATCCATTACAGTCAAGGTTCCGATGACACCGGAAGGACTCAAAGCGGTCAATGTATTTTCCAAAGAAGGAATTAAAACGAATGTCACGCTTGTCTTCAGCGCAAATCAAGCTTTATTGGCTGCAAGAGCAGGAGCGACTTATGTATCGCCATTCCTTGGCAGGCTGGATGATATCGGGCATGATGGCCTTGAACTCATCTCAAAGATCGCTGATATTTTTGCGATTCATGGTTTGGAAGCAGAAATCATCGCTGCGTCGATCCGCCACCCGCAGCATGTGACGGAGGCTGCATTGAGAGGCGCCCATATTTCGACTATCCCGCATAAAGTATTGATGCAATTATTCAATCATCCATTAACGGATAAAGGGATTGAAGCGTTTTTAAAGGATTGGAACAACCGATAGGATAAGCTGCTTACAGAGTAGATTTAGTGGGGGAATTGACCTGCGAGGGAGCTCGAGACTCAGGATGGATCACCACCCGCCCCTCGAAAGCGAGCATCCTGCAGCGGAAATCAACCTTACTCATATTGCAACTAACCTTACGAATAGAACCTTATGAAAAATCTAAAAATTTTCCACTTTACAGGAAAATGGTAGGATTTTATCAAAAAAATCATTTTTCTATACATGAAAAGGGAAAAGTTGTATACACTAAGGAAAATGATAATGTCGAATTATGCCAATCTGTTATGGTAAATAATACCTATTTAACAGATCAAACATGATTTGGAAGGGAGTTTACAATGGAAAAGCTCAAAATTGCCGGTGGATATCCATTAAAAGGAACGATTAAAGTCAGCGGAGCAAAAAACAGTGCAGTCGCATTGATTCCTGCCACCATTTTGGCCGATTCCCCTGTAAGCATTGAAGGACTTCCGGAGATTTCGGATATCCAAATGCTTCAATCCTTGCTGGAAGACATCGGAGGCAAGGTTCAGTTTAAAGATGGTGAAATGACAGTCGATCCAGCCAATATGATTTCCATGCCGCTTCCAAACGGAAAGGTCAAAAAACTTCGTGCATCCTATTATTTAATGGGGGCCATGCTCGGCCGTTTCAAAAAAGCGGTGATCGGTCTTCCTGGCGGATGCCATCTTGGCCCGCGTCCGATCGACCAGCACATTAAAGGTTTTGAAGCATTAGGTGCTCAGATCACGAATGAACAAGGCGCCATTTATTTGCGCGCAGATGAACTGATCGGCGCCCGCATCTACCTGGATGTCGTCAGTGTCGGAGCGACGATCAATATCATGCTCGCAGCCGTAAGGGCGAAAGGTAAAACGATCATCGAAAATGCGGCAAAAGAACCGGAAATCATCGATGTGGCCACATTATTGACCAACATGGGCGCCAAAATCAAAGGCGCGGGAACGGATGTCATCCGGATTGAAGGAGTGGATCAGCTCCACGGATGCCGTCACACGATCATCCCCGACCGAATCGAAGCAGGAACGTTCATGATCTTGGGCGCTGCTGTCGGTGAAGGTGTGCTGATCGACAATGTCATTCCATTACATATGGAATCGCTTACAGTAAAACTTCGTGAAATGGGTGTTCCGATCGACACGGGTGAAGAGCAGATCTTTATCGGGAAATCGGACAAGCTGAAGCCGGTTGACGTCAAAACACTTGTGTACCCTGGCTTCCCGACAGATTTGCAGCAGCCATTCACCTCGCTTTTAACAAGAGCGGTTGGTTCAGCGGTTGTGACGGATACCATTTACTCCGCGCGGTTTAAGCATATTGACGAACTTAGGCGGATGAATGCCAACATCAAAGTTGAAGGGCGTTCGGCGATCATTCATGGACCGATTCAATTGCAAGGTGCAAAAGTGAAGGCGAGCGACCTACGTGCAGGAGCGGCTCTGGTCATTGCCGGTTTGATGGCCGAAGGAATAACGGAAGTGACAGGATTAGAACACATCGACAGAGGATATAGCAGTCTTGTAGAGAAATTAAATGGCCTCGGTGCCACGATTTGGCGAGAATCATTAACTAAGGAAGAAATTGAACAATTTAAAAGTTCATAAGATAACCCATGAATCGCTTTAATGTGTTACAATAAACGAGTAATTGTGTTATACGATTAAACCAATAAAAAACGTTTATGTGATACAGGAGGCAGAAACCATGGAGAGAAGTTTATCGATGGAACTTATTCGCGTGACAGAGGCGGCTGCACTTGCTTCAGCCCGCTGGATGGGAAGAGGGAAAAAAGACGAAGCGGATGACGCAGCCACTTCTGCGATGCGCGATGTTTTTGATACCGTCCCAATGAAAGGAACCGTTGTCATCGGTGAAGGTGAAATGGATGAAGCGCCTATGCTTTACATAGGGGAAAAACTCGGGACAGGCTATGGTCCGCGAGTCGATGTTGCAGTCGATCCATTGGAAGGGACGAATATTGTCGCTTCTGGCAGCTGGAATGCACTGGCTGTCCTTGCGGTTGCCGATCACGGAAATCTTTTGCACGCACCGGATATGTATATGGATAAAATTGCGGTCGGTCCTGAAGCGGTGGGACAGATCGATATCAATGCATCCGTCCTTGATAATTTAAAAGCAGTGGCCAAAGCAAAAAACAAAGACATTGAAGACGTAGTGGCGACAGTATTGAACCGTCCGCGTCATGAGCATATCATCAGCCAGCTTCGAGAAGCGGGCGCGCGGATCAAGTTGATTAATGACGGTGATGTGGCGGGTGCCATCAATACCGCTTTCGATCATACCGGCGTCGATATCTTGTTTGGATCAGGTGGAGCACCCGAGGGAGTCATTGCTGCGGTCGCATTGAAATGCCTCGGCGGGGAAATCCAAGGGAAATTGCTTCCGCAAAACGACGCTGAGCATCAGCGCTGCCTCTCCATGGGCATCGATGTCAACAAAATCTTGCGGATGGAAGACCTGGTCCGCGGTGATGATGCCATCTTTGCAGCTACGGGTGTGACCGATGGTGAATTGCTTAAGGGCGTCCAATTCAAAGGCTCATATGGCTCTACCCATTCACTGGTCATGAGGGCGAAATCAGGAACGGTCCGCTTCATTGACGGCCGGCACAGCCTTAAGAAAAAACCAAATCTAGTCATAAAGCCATAATGAGATGACTCAGGAAGAATGGACTGCTATTATTAAGCGATTTCCTGATGGAAATTCATAATAGAGTGTTTACTGGAGCGGAATGCGTGAGACTCTGGAGGGAACAGCGGCGATGACGAGACCCCGCTGCGAAGCGAGGAGGCTCACACGGTTGGCCCACGAAACGAGCATCCTTCCACGGAAATCAACCGCACATTTTACGAAGTGCCTTGAAGTCTATTCTTGCTGCTGGATAAAAAAACAGCATTCCATTCGAGTCATTAAAAGAAATTAGTATTTCAGTCATGAAAATCTTATAAATTTGTGAAGATTGGACGGATTTTATGGAATTCGTCCATCTTTTCCTTCCTTTTTATTGATTCTTTTCTGTTAATATGGTTAAAATAGATATTGTTTATTTTAAAGGCTCCATTCCATACGAAGGCAGTCTTTTTTACAGAGAGAAAACCAACACTGCATACTCAAACACTTCAGAAACTTCACTTTCTTCATATCCTTATTCGACTTTAGCCCAATCCATCCATATTTTTATTCTGAACAGCCATTTTATTTATATGGTGGAACACGAAAATTTAAAAGAGTGGTGTCAAAATGGAAGAACTAACGATATACGGACTTGAGAATTTAAAGCTCAAGGAACTTTACGAGCTTGCAAAAAAATTCAAAATCTCGTATTACAGCAAACTGACAAAAAAAGAATTGATATTTTCTATTTTAAAAGCAAGAGCTGAGCAGGAGGGCTTTTTCTTTATGGAAGGCGTCCTCGAAATCATTCAATCAGAAGGCTTTGGATTCCTTCGGCCAATCAATTATTCACCTAGCTCCGAGGATATTTATATCTCTGCGTCGCAGATCCGAAGATTCGATTTGCGCAATGGGGACAAAGTATCCGGTAAAGTGCGCCCTCCAAAGGAAAACGAACGATACTACGGACTCCTTCATGTTGAAGCGGTAAATGGGGAAAACCCTGAATCTGCGAAGGAACGCGTTCATTTCCCTGCCCTTACACCTTTATACCCTGATCGACAAATCAAATTGGAGACAACACCACGAAACTTATCCACAAGAATCATGGATTTAGTGACACCTGTAGGTTTTGGACAGCGCGGATTGATCGTTGCACCGCCAAAAGCAGGTAAGACAATGCTTTTGAAGGAGATTGCCAATGCAATCACGACAAACAACCCTGAAGCTGAGTTGATCGTCCTGCTTATCGATGAGCGTCCAGAGGAAGTAACGGACATAGAGCGGTCGGTTGATGCGGAAGTGGTAAGTTCCACCTTTGACGAGGTCCCGGAAAACCACATTAAAGTGGCAGAGCTCGTTTTGGAAAGGGCGATGCGCCTTGTTGAGCATAAACGCGATGTCGTCATTCTGATGGACAGCATCACAAGGCTTGCTCGAGCATACAACCTTGTCATCCCGCCGAGCGGAAGGACATTGTCAGGCGGTATCGATCCGGCTGCATTCCACCGTCCGAAACGATTCTTCGGTGCTGCCCGCAATATTGAAGAAGGCGGAAGCTTGACCATATTGGCGACGGCCCTGGTTGATACCGGTTCCCGCATGGATGATGTCATCTATGAGGAATTCAAAGGTACAGGAAACATGGAGCTTCATCTGGATCGATCCCTTGCTGAGAAACGCATCTTCCCTGCGATGGACATTCGCCGTTCCGGTACACGAAAAGAAGAACTGCTTATGCCGAAGGACAAATTGGATAAGCTTTGGGCGATTCGCAAAGCAATGTCCGATACACCGGATTTTGCAGAAAAATTCCTGCGTAAGTTGAAGCAATCGAAAAATAATGATGAGTTTTTCGAAAACTTGAGTGAAGAATTGAAGGCGAAAAGAAACGCCAAAAACTCCTGATAAAATCCAGTATTTGTTATTATGAACTTGTTCTTTGCAGATATTACGATGTTGCAATTCGACATTTTCCTTGTTATAATGAAGTCAATGTGTTCGAATATGAATGTGGTAAGGGGCTGTCGCGGAACGAATCTTTCCTCGGAAAGTAAAAGGCTCAACAAGGCTTTGGCGTTCCATTTCAGCACTAGCTCATATCACATTGCCGATATAGAACTCTGTCTCAGATGATTCAGGGCGGAAGGAGATGAAAAGAATGAAATCAGGTATTCATCCAGCTTATAACAAAGTTATGGTGAAATGTGCTTGCGGTAACGAATTCGAAAGCGGTTCTGTTAAAGATGAAGTGCGCGTAGAGGTTTGCTCTGAGTGCCATCCATTCTACACAGGACGTCAGAAATTCGCTGACGCTGGTGGCCGTGTTGACCGATTCAACAAAAAATATGGCCTTAAGAAATAATTTTTCAAAAACAGGCAAGCTTATTACAAACTTGCCTGTTTTTTTTTCCTAAAATTGCTGAAAAAACGTCGTTCTCATCGTTTGACAGCGGCGAATTGCAGCAAATGGCCGGCTTTAAATAGCCGGTAAAAAATTGGATCCAGTCAAAACGAGGCAGTCCCGAAGACTGTTTCTCTTTTTGTCCAATACTCCATTTGAGAAGGTGTTCGAGGTCATTTTTACATAGGCTGTTTTCTCAAAGATTATTGTTATTAACGTTGATTGGAGCGGAAGATGCGAGAATCAAACTTGCATATCCTATGTTGAATAGCAACAGAACTTACGAAACAAGCTTTTACATAAGGATTATGGAAAATGCTTGTTGTAGTGCAGCGAAATGGCCGCAGTCCAATAGGATTTCGACTGGTGCAAATGCAGCAAATCTTATGATTGAGCCTATATAAAGAATGCAACAAGACATGCCTATTTATGTACAAGATGGATGTTTTTCAAAGAATTTGTGGTTGAGGAAGGAGAGGCCGTTTCATGTATGTCATGAAGCAATCAGGTTGGGTTGAAGTCATTTGCGGAAGCATGTTTTCCGGAAAATCAGAAGAATTGATTCGCCGTGTGCGACGTTCCCAATTTGCGAAACAGCATATCGCTGTGTTCAAACCTAAATTAGATAATCGTTACAGTGAAGAATCGGTGGTTTCCCATAATGGGACAGCCGTTATTGCCAAGCCAGTCGAGAGTTCGGCTGATATTCTTGGGCAGGTGTCCGCTGACATCGATGTGGTCGCCATCGATGAAGTGCAATTTTTCGACGAAGAAATCGTAAATGTCATTCAAACCTTGGCTAATCAAGGCCATCGTGTCATCGCTGCCGGTCTGGATCAAGATTTCCGCGGCGAGCCGTTCGGTCCGATGCCTGCATTGATGGCCATCGCCGAATCGGTCACGAAGCTTCAAGCGGTCTGTGCCGTCTGCGGATCACCGGCCAGCAGGACCCAGCGCCTTATCGAAGGGCAGCCAGCCTGCTATGACGATCCCATCATCCTGGTAGGTGCATCGGAAGCATACGAACCAAGGTGCAGGCACCACCATCAGGTACCAAAAGGCGTCAGCCAGCACGCTGAAAAAGTATTGAAAAATAGCTGATATATATTGAATCAGGCGCCATCCATCCGGATGGCGCCTGATTTGTGGTCGTGCCTGTCACTTTGGTGCCAGGCACCAGGGTACATGGCTGGGAGTGCGATTTCATGTATATAATGGAATGATTCCTAATCATGATGGAATCACGCAACAGTCGATTTAAATTTGGATGGCTTGCAGCTAGATAGGCAATTTTTTTCAATTTCCCGCTCATGAATAATATCTCCTGTCCTGCGGAAAACATAAGGACAGGAGGTGCCACAAATGATGAAATGGATAGTGGCGGTTATCGTGATGGCGGGAATGCTGAGTGGATGCGGCGCAAAGAATGAATCCATTTATACGCATGACCAGGACAATCATGGACGCCAGTTTGTGAATAATAAGGTTAAACATGCTTGGCCGGATGAAGAAGCTCGTCAAACGGATTGGACGAATCAAAATCCGAATTTCGTCGGACTTTCAGACACTCCGCCAAACATGCGGACCGATGTGAAGAAAGCAAGGCAAGTAATCAAAGGTTATACGGAATATTCACCAGGCCCGATCTGGATCAACGGGAATACATTGAATGTTACAGCATACACCAATAAAAAATTTGGCAGCAAAGATGCGAAGAAGAAAGCTCATGAAAAGCTGCATAAAATCATCCTCCAAGCATTTCCACGCTACGAAGTAGATGTAAAGATCAAACATAAGTAGCAAACCGAAAGCCCAGCTATGCACCTAGGTGACAGGCACCAAAGTGCATAGCTGGGCTTTGCTTTACGATGCCTCTTCTGTATACTATAATTATTACGTTATGGACTAAAATTTGAGGTGAATAACTGTGTTTGATCGTTTGCAAGCAGTTGAAGATCGGTATGAAAGGCTTAATGAACTTTTAAGCGATCCAGAAGTGGTCAATGACCCGAAGAAGCTCAGGGAATATTCAAAAGAGCAATCGGGCATTCAAGAAACGGTACAGACGTATCGTGAATATAAGGAAACCCGTGAACAATATCAGGACGCGAAATCCATGCTCGATGAGAAGCTGGATGCCGATATGCGCGAAATGGTGAAAGAAGAAATAAATGAACTTGAAGATACAATTGAAGAATTGGAAGAGCGTCTCAAAATTCTTCTCATCCCGAAGGATCCGAACGATGATAAAAACGTTATTTTTGAAATCCGCGGTGCTGCGGGTGGGGATGAAGCGGCATTGTTTGCTGGAAACCTTTACCGTATGTACAGCCGATATGCAGAGGCACAGGGCTGGAAAACGGAAATCATCGATGCTGCACCGACTGGGCTCGGTGGCTATAAAGAAATCATTTTCATGATCAATGGGAATGGTGCATATTCCCGCATGAAGTATGAAAATGGGGCACACCGTGTACAACGTGTACCGGAAACGGAATCTGGAGGACGCATCCATACGTCGACGGCGACTGTGGCATGTCTGCCTGAAGCGGAAGAAGTCGAAATCGAGATCCATGAAAAAGATATCCGCGTCGATACGTTTGCATCAAGCGGACCAGGGGGACAAAGCGTCAATACGACAATGTCGGCCGTTCGTTTAACGCATATCCCGACTGGTACGGTTGTATCATGTCAGGATGAAAAGTCTCAGATTAAAAATAAGGAAAAAGCGATGAAGGTACTGCGTGCTCGTGTATACGACAAGTTCCAGCAGGAAGCACAGGCTGAATATGATGCTCAGCGTAAATCTGCCGTTGGTTCAGGCGACCGTTCAGAGCGGATCCGCACATACAACTTCCCGCAAAACCGTGTGACGGATCACCGGATCGGCCTTACGATCCAAAAGCTTGATCAAATCCTGGAAGGAAAGCTCGATGAAGTCATCGATGCGCTCATCATGGAAGATCAATCTAAGAAATTGGAGAGCATGGAAGAATAATGAGCAGCTCCATCAAGATATACGAAGCCCTCAAATGGGCTTCTTCTTTTTTAATGGAGAATGAGCGCGATGCCAATGCGGGAGAATTACTGCTTCGCCACATTTTAAGAATGGATCGGTCGCAGCTTTTTGCCAACCAGCAAATGGAGCTGACGGCAGAGGATGAAGTAAATTTCAGGAATGCCGTGAAGGAACATGTGAAGGGACGCCCCATCCAACATATGATCGGTTCGGAAGAATTTTATGGTCGGAAATTCAAGGTCAACGAGCATGTGCTCATCCCAAGGCCAGAAACGGAAGAGCTTGTTTATGAAACATTGAAAAGAATGAAGTCCTATTTTCAAAAAAAGGATGGATTGAGGCTTGTCGATATCGGTACGGGAAGCAGCGCCATTGCTGCAACCATGAAGCTCGAAGTCCCGGAGCTGAGTGTCTCCGCTTCAGATATTTCTGAGGATGCGCTCCGTGTCGCGAAGGAGAATACTTCAAATCTTGGAGCGGATATTGCCTTTTTCAATGGTGATCTTCTGAATCCATTCATTGAAAAGGGAGCGGTTTTCGACATCGTCTTATCCAATCCTCCTTACATCCCTGATGTGGAAAAAGATGAACTTTCAATTGTGGTAAGGGAGCACGAGCCGCATCAGGCATTATTTGGCGGGACGGATGGTCTCGACCTATATCGAAGGTTTGCAGCTGATCTTCCAAATGTAGTCGGGGAGAAAGCGTTGATTGGCGTTGAAGTCGGCGCGGGACAAGGGGAGGCCGTTAAACAGCTGCTTCAGACCGCATTTGCTTCTGCCGAGGTTGAGGTCGTTTTTGATATTAATGGCAAAGATCGAATGGTCTTTTGTCAACTGTAAAGAGAAAGATGATTTTTATTTTTCGGTGACAGGCACCAGAGTGCCTGTCACCAAAGGTACAGGGCTGGCATTCAAATCTATGAATCTGCCATTTTTTCTTCAGGTGGATTTTTTTCAATTTGCTAGTTTAGGATTTGCGGTTCTTGTCCACACTGTTTTTATAGAGGGGATGGTGGCGAGAATGAAACGCAAATCGATCGCATGGATGTATATCGTGATTTTATCTGTAGGTACCATTATCAGTTTATATATACCGAAGCAAGAAACAGCCGCGCAGGAAACGATGGTGATCCCGAATCAGGCCATTCGACTTCGGATCCTGGCGAACAGTGATAAACCTGGGGATCAGGACGTCAAACGAAAAATTCGTGATTCCGTGAACGCAGAAATCACGAAATGGGTGCAAGACCTGACATCGCTTGATGATGCTAGAACAGTGATCCAATCGCACTTGCCTGAAATCGAAGAGATCGCCAAGGCTGAAATGAAGAGGCAGGGCATGCATCAATCAGTTCATGTGAAATTCGGCAAAGTGGACTTTCCAACTAAATTATATGGTCAATATTTATATCCGGCAGGTCAATATGAAGCGGTGTTGATCACGCTTGGAAAAGGAGAAGGGGCCAACTGGTGGTGCGTCCTGTATCCGCCCCTATGCTTCCTTGATTTTTCTCATGGGGTGGCCGTCAGTGAAGGATTTGAAGATGCCCACACTGCAAAAGCAGCAGAAAACACAACTGCAGCTGATCAAAATGACGGGAATGGACCTGAAGCAGCAAGTCCTGCTGAAAACCAGGATCAGAATGATTCCCGGCAAGTCCAGGAGCAGGATGCTCCGCAACGGCAGCTGGAAGATGAACATCAATCCATTGCCATGAATACGGAAAAAAGCTCGAATCAAACGCCAGTATACGCAGGAGACGAGAAGCAGGAAGTAAAGGTGAAATTTTTCGTGGTCGAGCTTTTTGAAAAACTATTCTAATTTCGTTCCCCCTAGGGTGAACACATCATTTTATGACGTGTTCATCCTATTTTTATGTTCTACTATTTCTTCTTTTATATATACATGTTAGTAGATTATGAAAAAAGAGAGGCAGGAATGGATATGAATCAAATTCGCCAGGCAAATAAATCAGATGAACAAGCGTTGATCGCCTTTTTGGAAAAAGCACAAATCGGGACGCAAGGAATCAGTGAATCGATAGAATTCTTTTTACTCATTGAAGATGTAGATGGGAACATCAAGGGGACAATGGGGATAGAACCTCTTTACCCATGTGGACTCCTTCGATCATTGGTGGTCTCCCCGGAAGTTGGGCAGGATGGGTTACTAACACTTTTTCAACAGATGTTGAAGCTGGCAAAGAACAAGGAGTTATCTACATTGTTTTTGGCAACAAATAAAATGACAAGCGTCTCATTCTTTCAATCCTTAGGTTTTTCACTTGTGGACAAGAAGGACCTTCCGGAGCAAATCGGACAATCCACACATGGAAATCAGTTATTAACAAATGAAAGTAGTCTTTTTTTAAAATTAACTCTGTAAATAGAAAAAATTCAAACATTTATTCACATATATCCACAGAGTTATACACATATTTTAATTTTTTATTCACAGTTTGTGGATAACACTTGAGGATATCCATTATTTCTTATATACTTTCAAAGGTATTCTTGTGTGGAAAATGATATAGTACCTAGTCATATTAGTAAATATAGAAGCGATTTAAAAAAAGGTGGATGAAAATGAAAACGAGTCAGTGGATTGTGGATAAAGATGTGAATGAAGAAAATGATTATCCACAAATTATCCAAGCTGCAGAAATGCTGAAAGAAAATGAAGTCGTCGCTTTTCCGACCGAAACAGTATATGGGTTGGGAGCGAATGCAAAATCGACCGAAGCAGTGAACAAAATATTTTCGGCAAAGGGGCGTCCGAGTGACAACCCGCTCATCGTCCATATCGGGGCCACTGAGCAGCTGGAGAATTTAGTCGCGCATATTTCCGAAAAAGCAAAAAAACTCATCAACCAATTTTGGCCAGGTCCATTGACCATTATTTTTGAAAAAAAAGAAGGCGTGTTTTCAGATAAGGTGACGGCTGGCCTGAATTCAGTGGGGATTCGTCTGCCCGACCATCCCGTGGCCATGGCGCTGATCAAGGAAGCGAACCTCCCGATCGCGGCGCCGAGCGCAAACCGTTCCGGGAGGCCGAGCCCGACAACGGCCAAGCATGTCCTGGACGATCTGGATGGAAGCATCGCAGGGATCGTTGACGGAGGCAGCACAGGGGTAGGGGTTGAATCGACCGTGATTGATTGCACGGCCGATGTACCGATGATTTTGCGGCCGGGCGGCATTTCGAAAGAAGAAATCGAAGCGGTCATCGGTCCTGTCGACATGGATGCTACGTTGGTAACAGGGGAAGGCGCCCCTAAATCTCCAGGGATGAAATACACCCATTATGCCCCGAATGCGCCTCTTTTCCTGGTCGATGGAAATCCTGAATACCTTCAATCGATCGTAAAGGAAAAACAAAGCGAAGGGTTGAAAGTCGGGGTGCTGGCAACAGAGGAAACGAACGGCTTCTATGAGGCTGATATGGTGATTCCGTGCGGACGCCGGGATGATCTGAAAACGGTAGCGCATGATTTGTACGATGTATTACGGGCTTTTAATGAAGAAAAGTTGGATTTGATATTGTCAGAGGCCTTTCCGAGAAATGGAATCGGGGTGGCGGTAATGAATCGATTGGAAAAAGCAGCGGGACATCGCTGGATCGGCAAATAAATATTCTAATCTCCATTGGACGTGCATATCTTGTTGATAGGCACGTCCAAAGGAGGAAAAGGAATGACATCGATTATTGGTGAGCTGTTAACACTGATGTTAATGGCTTTTGCACTGGGAATGGATGCTTTCTCAATCGGTCTCGGCATGGGAATGTATAAGCTCCGTCTCAAACAAATTTTTTACATAGGACTGACTGTAGGGATCTTTCACGTCTGGATGCCTCTGCTCGGCATGATTGCCGGAAGATTCCTTTCTGATAAATTTGGGACATTTGCCGGTTATGTAGGTGGTGTTCTACTGATCCTCCTTGGATTGCAAATGTTTATCTCCAGCTTCAAGAAAGATGAGCAATCACTCATGGCCCCGGTCGGACTAGGCCTGCTGATCTTTGCATTGAGTGTCAGCCTGGATAGCTTCTCAGTCGGACTCACCTTGGGAATTTACGGCGCAAAAACGGCTGCTTCCTTGATCAGTTTCGGTTTGGCTGCCACTCTTCTGACGTGGTGTGGTCTGCTGGTGGGAAGAAAAGTCCAGAGCTGGCTTGGTTCTTACAGTGAAGCCTTGGGAGGAAGCATTCTATTCGCCTTTGGCATCAAGCTGCTCCTTCCTTTATAAATGAAAATGACCCTGATTTTAGGGTTATTTTTTTTGGAAGAAAAATTGTGAAGCATCCTATCGAGTGGCCAATTATAAATTTTGCTCATCATTTGATATACTTTTTGAAAAGTCAGTGAACAATTAATGAAGATTTTAGAAGAATTGGCATAAAATCCGAAAGTCATACTATTGGCATATGGAAAAAATCATTATAATGATATCGAGGAGGAAGGACTGTGACGAATATACTGTTCATTTGTACGGGAAATACTTGCAGAAGTCCAATGGCAGAGGCAATCTTGCGGAATAAACAAAATGATCAAATCGAAGTAAGGTCGGCTGGGGTATTTGCTTTCGATGGTTCGCCTGCGTCTACCAATACAAAGAAGGTTTTGGAGGAAAACAACATTTCCCACTCTCATACTTCCTCGCTTTTAAAAGAAGAGGATGTAAAGTGGGCGACTTATATCTTCACGATGACGTCCGGGCATAAAGCCACGGTGTTGAATATGTTTCCGCAAGCCGGGGACAAAACGTTCACGTTGAATGAGTTCGTGGACGGAAAAGGCTTGGACGTAGCAGACCCATATGGAGGAAGTGTTGAAATTTACAGAGAAACTTTTGGCGAATTAGATAAACTTATTGATAAATTGCTCGATAAACTAAATAAGGGACTATAGTGTTGGATTATCTAGGGGGAAAATTTCGATGAAAAAGAAAAAGTACAAATTCGGGCTGCGCAGGAAACTCGTGCTGCTCACGACGCTGCTTGCCATCATTACCTATTCTACAAGTGCGTTCTTCATTTATTTCGTATATCCTCATTTTGCTAAAGGGATGAGCCCGGTTGTTTTTACGGCGGGTACTTTGGCACTAGGGATTTTTTGGTCGGGCGTTTTGGCCTATCTTGGTTCAGGTTTTATCACAAAATCATTGAAGCGCTTGGAGCAGGCTGCCATCAAAGCGAGTCAAGGCGATATACATACAGATGTGGAACTACCTAAATCGGATGATGAAATCCGCTCACTGGGAACGGCATTCAATACGATGCTTGTCAACCTTCGGGAAATGGTCCACAGCATCGAAGATAATTTTCACCAAACGAATGAAAATGTCATCGCAATTTCAACTGAGTCTACTAAGGCATCGCATCAAGCAGAAAGTATTTCTTCGACCATTCGGGAAATTTCTGCAGGGGCAGAAAGCTCGGCATTATCGATCCAAACGACCGCTGAATCTGTCGAGGATGTCATTCGGATCGCGCAGGAGGTCCAGGAAAAGGCTAAATCCTCCGAGCAGATCTCTGGGGATATGCTTCAGGAGCTCCAGGAAAGCAAAAATGTCGTCCATTCCCTTGTAGCTGGGATCGAAAGTCTGGCAAAGGACAATCACGAATCGCTGCAAGCCGTCCGTCGCTTGGCGGAAAACGCCCAAAAGGTCGAGCAGATCATTCAGCTCGTCGGAGACATTGCCGCACAGACCAATTTATTGGCCTTGAACGCGTCGATTGAAGCAGCACGCGCTGGCGAACATGGAAAAGGATTTGCCGTTGTCGCCGAGGAAGTCCGCAAGCTGGCAGATGAAAGTGGAAAAGCAGTACAAGGAATTTCAGAATTGATTCAAAACATCCAGCAAGAAGTCGAAAGCGTCGTGAAGCAAATTACGGTTCAAGTGGATTCGGCCAACCAAGAGGCTGAAAAAGGGGCTAAAACGAACGCAGTCATTGAAGAAATGACATCGACCATCCACGATGTCGCCAATGCCGTGAAGCACATCACCTCATTGGTCGACCGCCAAATGGAAAGCATCCAGCTTACATCGCAGCAATCCCAGGAAGTCGCCGCCATCGCGGAAGAGACTTCAGCCGGAGCGGTGGAAGTGAGCGATGCCACGAAAGAACAAGCCATGGTCATGGCAAATGTCGAAGAGCTTGCACTGCAATTAAAAACGCAAGCCGAAGCTTTGAAGAAAACGATTACTCGATTCAAACTATAATGTTAAATGTTACTGAACGCGCTGCTGTATTTTTTTAGGCTTGCGCGTTTTTTTTTTTTCTTTGTGATGGGGTGGATTTGGGTTGGATTTGTCGAATAACGTTTTTCGACAAAATACACCAAACGTTCATGGTTTGTGCGTAAATACCACTGAAAATAGTTGAAAAGTACATTTTTTAAGAGTTATGGAATCTATATAACCGAAAATCGCTGGTAGTAAGCTGCTTCGAGTTGGAACGGCGCTTTTTTGTGAGGGATTCCCTCACTTTCGTCGATGATTTCATCACAAAACCGAAATTGTCCATCACTATCTGTGATTTCTCCATCACTTCCGGCGAAAATTCCATCACAAACCGCATTTTTTCCATCACCCCATCCATTTCGGCTTCTCAGGAGGCAAACCATAATTTGTCCAAGGGCATTTGACGAAAACCTCCTCCCGGATGGACTCAAATTTAATTTTTAATTGGAATTTTCGATTCTCCACCATCAGAAATAGACAAATTAATACTAGACTGGGTTGTAGCGGAGCCGTTTTGATAGGGATTCCATTACTTTAGGCGATAATTCCCTCACAAAGCGGGATTTGTCCATCACTAACTTGGATTTGTCCATCACTTCCGGCGATAATTCCATCACAAACCGCATTTTTTTCATCACCCCATCCATTTCGCCTTCTCCGGGGGCAAACCATAATTTGTCCAAGGGCATTTGACGAAAACCTCTTCCCGGATGGACTCAAATTTAATTTTTAATTGGAATTTTTGATTCTCCACCATCAGAAATAGACAAATTAATACTAGACTGGGTTGTAGCGGAGCCGTTTGATAGGGATTCCATTGCTTTCGTCGATGATTCCATCACAAAGCCGTATTTGTCCATCACTAACTTGGATTTCTCCATCACTTCCAGCGATAATTCCAACACAAACCGCACTTTTTCCATCACTTCCAACGATGTTCCCATCACCACCTGTATATCATTCCATCATGTCATTTCGGTGCCTGTCACTAAAGGGGCAGGGCTGATGTTGAAACAAAGAAATCGTTTGCTTTATATTTTGCTGTTGTTGTGTCAAAATAAGGACATATTGATATGGAAGTAGGAGGGGTCTGGCATGAAAATTGCTCTTGCATCAGATCATGGTGGTATTCATATTCGTGAGGAGATTCGAGGTTTATTGGAAGAAATGGGTCTGGAATATGAGGATTTTGGCTGTGATTGTGAGACATCAGTGGATTATCCGGATTATGCACTGCCGGTTGCCGAGAAGGTGGCAAGCGGGGAGTTTGATAAAGGCATTCTGATCTGCGGGACCGGGATCGGGATGAGCATCTCGGCCAATAAGGTTAAAGGCATTCGTTGTGCACTTGTTCATGACGTATTCAGCGCCAAAGCCACCCGCGAGCATAATGACACAAATATGCTGGCGATGGGGGAGCGCGTCATCGGTGCCGGATTGGCACGGGAGATTGCTAAAACATGGCTGACAACGGATTATGCCGGTGGACGTCATGCACGCCGTTTGGATAAAATTTCTGATTACGAAAATAAGCACCTATAATAGTAAAGAACATTGCACGCATCCAAATATGGAGGGGATTCACATGCAGGAACTCTCTCGGTGGAAAAAAGATCTAACCAATATTCTTTCTGAGTTTGCCGATCAAGCTTCGTTCAAGAAGGGTCAAATCTTTGTAGTTGGCTGCTCTACCTCCGAAGTGGCTGGAAAGCGCATCGGAACTTCTGGAACGGAAGAAGTGGCGGAGATGATTTATGGGGAATTGAAATCATTTTCCGAGAATCATGGCCTGTTGCTCGCTTTTCAATGCTGTGAGCACTTGAATCGTGCCATCGTTGTCGAACGAAGCACCGCTGAAGAAAAAAGCTGGCCAGAGGTGACGGTCATTCCCGTCAGGACGGCTGGCGGGGCCATGGCTACATTTGCTTACGGTCATTTTGAGGATCCTGTGGTTGTTGAGCACATCCAGGCTGATGCTGGGATCGATATCGGCGATACCTTCATCGGAATGCATTTGAAGCATGTCGCCGTCCCGGTTCGCGTCGGTTTGAAAAGTCTTGGACACGCCCATGTCACGCTCGCAAAGACACGGCCTAAACTGATCGGTGGTGCGAGAGCGGTTTATGAGCGAACGAAAGATGAAGAACGCTGCTCCATGTAACGATTTTTAGTTTCAAAATCCGGACGAATTTTCTGATTGGATGGAAAATGTCCGGATTTTTTTATGTTATTATCCTTTCAACCATATGTGGAATCGTGCTAAAATAAGATTGAATTTTTCAAACAAGCAATCCAAACGGCTTTAGAACCGTTTAATTTAGAAAGGGGATACTTATGAGCAGCATTGACCGTCAAGATCAAGAAGTGTATCAAGCGATTCAAGATGAATTAAAGCGTCAAAGAACGAAAATTGAACTGATTGCCTCTGAAAACTTTGTCAGTGAAGCGGTAATGGAAGCACAAGGATCTGTGTTAACGAACAAATATGCAGAAGGTTACCCTGGCCGTCGCTACTATGGTGGCTGTGAGCACGTTGATGTCGTGGAAAATCTGGCCCGCGACCGCGCAAAGAAGATTTTTGGAGCGGAGCACGCGAACGTTCAGCCGCACTCCGGAGCTCAAGCGAATATGGCGGTATATTTTACGGTTCTAGAAACTGGTGATACTGTACTTGGTATGAATTTGTCGCACGGCGGACATTTGACCCACGGAAGTCCGGTCAACTTCAGCGGTGTGCAATATAATTTTGTTGAGTACGGCGTCGACCAAGATAAGCAAGTGATTGATTATGAAGATGTACGGCAAAAAGCTATCGAACACAAGCCGAAGCTGATTGTAGCGGGAGCTAGTGCATATCCTCGTGAAATCGATTTTGCCAAATTCCGTGAAATCGCAGATGAAGTCGGTGCTTATTTGATGGTTGATATGGCGCACATTGCTGGTCTTGTAGCAGCAGGATTGCATCCAAATCCAGTACCGTATGCGGATTTCGTGACGACGACGACGCATAAGACGTTGCGCGGACCTCGCGGAGGCATGATCCTTTGCAAAGAAGAGTTTGCGAAGAAAATCGACAAATCGATCTTTCCTGGTATCCAAGGCGGCCCGTTGATGCACGTCATCGCCGCCAAAGCAGTTGCCTTCGGAGAAGCATTGGAGGATTCTTTCGAGGAATACGCGAAACAAATCATTGAAAATGCCAAGCATCTTGGTGAACAATTGAAAAAAGAAGGTCTGGACCTAGTATCAGGTGGAACGGACAACCATCTTCTTCTATTGGATCTTCGTTCACTTGGGCTTACAGGTAAAATCGCTGAAAAAGTTCTTGACGATGTCGGGATCACGGTCAACAAAAACACGATTCCATTCGACCCGGAAAGTCCATTCGTGACAAGCGGAATCCGTATCGGTACTGCAGCGGTCACATCCAGAGGGTTCGGATTAAATGAAATGGAAGAAATCGCTTCGTTGATCGCCTTCACATTGAAAAACCACGAAGACGAAGAAAAATTGAACGAAGCGCGTGAACGTGTTGAAGCATTGACAGCGAAATTCACGCTATATCCGGAACGATAAAATAGAAAAAAGCCAGGTTCTAAAAGGGACCTGGCTTTTTTGATGCTTTTTTTGGTGACAGCCACCGAGGTGCCTGTCACCAAAGGGGCAGGGTCTAAGGTTCGAAAAAGTTTTCGTTTTTATTACACTTTATTTCTTTTATTGCCCTATTGGTTGGTTTTCTGTAAAATAGTACGAAGTGTAAAGTTTTACGGAAGATCCAAAGTGGGTAGCTTGAAGCAGGGCTTATAAGGCATACTACCTACATAGAAAATTTTAAAAAGGAGCGATTCTAGTGGGAAAGGTTTACGTTTTTGATCATCCTCTGATCCAGCATAAGTTAACATACATCCGTGATATGAAGACAGGTACGAAAGAGTTTCGTGAGCTTGTCGATGAAGTGGCTACATTGATGGCGTTTGAAATCACCCGTGATATGCCGCTTGAGGAAGTGGAAATTGAAACACCGGTAAGCAAGGCGACAGCTAAGGTTTTATCCGGCAAGAAACTTGGAATCGTGCCGATCCTCCGTGCGGGGCTTGGCATGGTCGACGGAATTTTAAAATTGATCCCGGCTGCAAAAGTGGGACATGTCGGCTTGTACCGCGACCCTGAAACATTAAAGCCTGTTGAATACTACGTCAAGCTTCCTTCCGATGTAGAGGAAAGAGATTTCATTCTTGTCGATCCGATGCTGGCAACAGGGGGATCTGCTGTGGAAGCAATCAATTCCCTGAAAAAGCGCGGAGCAAAAAACATCAAGTTCATGTGCCTGGTCGCATGTCCGGAAGGTGTCGATGCCATCAAGGAAGCGCATCCTGATATCGATATCTTTATTGCCGCCCTTGATGAGAAGTTGAACGAAAAAGGCTACATCGTTCCTGGTCTCGGCGACGCAGGAGATCGCTTGTTCGGAACGAAGTAAACAACTGTTCTTTTGAAAGTTAAAAGAACAAACTACCCTATTTAAGAAGGTGTTTTCATGGATAGACCAATTAAAGTGATGACTATTTTTGGAACAAGACCTGAAGCGATAAAAATGGCTCCGCTCGTTTTAGAGCTGCAAAAATACCCTGATTATTTTGAGTCGATCGTCACTGTGACGGCTCAGCATCGTCAAATGCTAGATCAGGTTTTAGAGATATTCAATATCACGCCTGATCATGATTTGAACATCATGAAAGATCGCCAGACATTGACGGATGTCACGACAAGAGGTTTGGAAGGCTTGGACCGTGTCATGAAAGAAACAAAGCCCGATATCGTACTCGTCCACGGTGATACAACGACCACTTTCGTAGCAAGCTTGGCTGCATTTTACAATCAAATTGTGGTTGGACATGTTGAAGCCGGGCTTCGTACATGGAATAAGTATTCTCCATTCCCGGAAGAAATGAACCGGCAATTGACTGGCGTCATGGCTGATCTTCATTTTTCACCGACTGAAAAATCCGCAGAGAATCTGCTTGCTGAAAATAAGAAAGAAGATGGCATTTTCATCACGGGCAACACAGCGATTGATGCATTGTCAACAACGGTCAAGGAACAATATTCGCATGAAGTGCTCAACAAGGTGGGCGATGACCGACTGATCCTATTAACTGCACATCGCCGTGAAAATCTTGGGCAGCCGATGCGCAATATGTTCAAAGCAGTCAAACGAATCGTTGATGAGCAGCCGGATGTACAAGTTGTTTATCCTGTTCATTTGAATCCTTTAGTAAGGGAAATCGCGGATGAAGTGCTTGGAAACGATCCGAGAATTCATTTGATCGAGCCATTGGATGTCATCGATTTTCATAACTTCGCTTCCCGTGCGCATCTGATCTTGACGGATTCCGGCGGTGTCCAGGAGGAGGCGCCATCCTTGGGGGTGCCAGTCCTTGTTCTTCGCGACACGACCGAGCGGCCTGAAGGCATCGAGGCTGGGACGCTTAAGCTTGCTGGAATCGATGAAGAAACGATTTATCAATTGGCTACTGAATTATTAACAGACGCAGAAGCATATGAAAAGATGGCAAAAGCAGCAAATCCGTATGGTGATGGACAAGCTTCTTTCCGTATTACAGAAGCGATCCGCTATTACTTTAAGGAAAAAGATGAACGACCTGAGCCATTCAAACCATTAAATAAATAATCAACAAAAGACGGGGCCCTGAAAGCCTCGTCTTTTTTTATCCCCAAATTCCACGTGCATAACCCCAATGTTCCGAGACAACATAAGGAAAAGGGGGAAACGTCCATGAAAAAATTTCTCGCAGGGGCATTGGCTTTCATGCTGCTTTTGCCGACCGCCGCTGCTTCATCAAAGACGATAAATCCGGCACTTCCACAGCTGCCATCTCCATCGCCGCATGAAAAAGTGGTCATGCTGTTTTCTACAAAAACAAAGCCAAATCGTTCAGCTTTGGAGAAAATGATTGAACCATTTTCTTCTATTAAAATAAGATATGTGTTCCATGAAGTATTTACCGGCTTTTCAATCGAAGGAGAGAGGTCGGAAGTGGCCAAGCTTGAGGAGAAATACCCCAACGTCCAATACACGGCTGAAGCCAATATGTATAAAACCAATATGGAGGAGAGTGTCCCATTCATCGGAGCTGACAGGGTGAGGAAATTTTTTGATCGTAAAGGTGCCCGGCTGACTGGAAAAGGGATCAAGGTGGGCATCATCGATACCGGGATCGATTATCACCATCCCGATCTTGCCCGTAATTATAAGGGTGGACAGGATTTCGTCGACGGCGACAGAAATCCGATGGAGTCGAGAAATAAACGCGGTATGACTACCCTGCACGGCACGCATGTCGCTGGCATCATTGCGGCAAATGGCGTCATGAAGGGAGTCGCCCCCGAAGCCGAACTGTATGCCTACCGCGCGTTGGGCCCCGGCGGACAAGGGACGACCGATCAGGTGCTGGCAGGGATTGAACAAGCGGTGAAGGATCATATCGATGTATTGAATCTATCTCTCGGAACAGATGTCAATGCGCCAGACCTCCCGATCACGACCGCGCTGAACAAGGCGGTCGAAAGAGGCGTCATCGCCGTCACTTCAAGCGGTAACAGCGGACCGAACCTATGGACGGTAGGAACTCCTGGAACGGCAAGTGAAGCCATTTCCGTCGGGGCATCAACTCCGCCGATGAAAGTGCCGTATTTGCATAACCGCCTATGGAAAAAAGACATCAAACTTGTGCCGATGTATGGCGGGGTGCCTTGGAACTTGATAAGCCCGCTGCAAATGGTGAAGGGTGGACTAGGTGAAAAGAAGGATTTGAAGCGGGTGTCGGGGAAGATTGTCCTTATCAAAAGAGGTGACATCCCTTTTACAATGAAGGTGAAAAATGCACAAGCAGCAGGTGCGAAAGCGGTGATCATCTACAATAATACAGGCGGGGAATTTTTGGGGAGGGTCAGTGATGAAGTACGCATCCCTGCAGCTGCCATCACGAGAAAAGATGGAGAGCAGCTGATGAAATCACTGAGGAGAAGAAGGGTTCTCGCTTCCACCAAATATAGAATAGAAAAGGATCGGCTGGCAGATTTCAGCTCCCGGGGGCCGGTGACGATCAATTGGGGAATCAAGCCCGATATCACGGCTCCCGGCGTGGAGATCCGAAGCACGGTGCCGAATGGGTATTTATCATTGCAGGGGACGAGCATGGCTGCACCGCATGTAGCTGGAGCGTGCGCCATCTTGAAGCAGGCACATCCCGATTGGACCCCTGAAGAAATTAAAGCCGCGTTTATGAATACGGCCAAAGAGATGAAAGATGACAAAGGGCAACCCTATCACGCGTATGAGCAAGGTGCAGGGAGGATACAGCTGGACAAAGCGGTTAAAACTGAAACGCTTGTGATGCCTGGTGCATTGTCGATTGGCCGGCTTCCTTCTGCCCGATTCGAAGAAAAAGAGAAAACGATGTTGATCAAAAACGTCGGGAAAGAGGCAAAGAATTACACATTCTCTATCCCGGAGCCGCAAAAAGGGGTCCATTTCGAGCTGCCTGATCCGTTCACGCTGCAGCCGGGTGAAGAGCAGAAGGTGACCATTCATGCGGAGAGGTTGATGACATATCCGAAAAAAGCCGACCTGATCGATGGAAGCATCCAGCTTTCAGATGGAAAGCAGATCATCCATATTCCTTATCTTTATGTCGTCAATGAACCCCGCTATCCCCGTGTGATGGGATTTGCCATCGCCAGGGCAACCAGCGGCAGCATGCTCCATTATGAAATCTATCTGCCTGGAGGGGCGGAGGAATTCGGGATTGCCCTGTATGATCCCGCAACCATGAAATATTTGGGCCTTCTGGATTGGCGGAAAAAAGTAGGTGTGGGATTCATTGAAAAACAAGTTCCGATCCCGGCAAAAATGAATGTCGATTTGAATCAAGTTTTTGCCGTTGCGTTTGCGAGGACGAAAGGAAGGGAAGACTATCAAGAGCTTCTCTTAAATCTTGCTACGCCCCTTCAAAAGAAGGGGAATGGATAAGTGATAAAAAAGAGAATCTGGAAGTATAAGCAAAATCCAGGTTCTTTTTTCTTGTAAAAATATTATTTGGAAAAAATTTATTATCATGGGCATGGTTGTATAATTTGTATGCATGTTTTATAGTAGAGGGGACTAAAAATATGGCGAAAAATATAGGCAAATAATTTATGGAGAAATTGTGAACATTCATAAAACATTTAAAAAAGTTTGTGAACATTTTCACCCTAAATTCATTGACAGAGATTGGTGCCTATTGTATGCTTACAAAGGGTATAAAATGATAGGGTTTTCATCGATATAATCGCAATGAAAACGCTTTTTTCAAAACTGAAAAAAGGTCAAATTTTTTTTACCCAAAAGGCCTTTTTCGACAGAAAACCGCCTATCCAAATATCCAATTCTCGAATCGAGAGGGATGCTTTTATGCGGCAAAAAGAACGCCGTCCTTATCAAGCCATGGCACTGTATACGGCCATACTTTCGCAATTAGTCGGAGCTATTTTGATTGGTCTTTTCGGAGGGAAATGGATCGACCACAAATTAGGCACGACACCACTATTTTTAGTCATCGGACTACTTCTTGGCTTAGCAGCCGGAATCTATACGATGCTTCGTTCAGTCCGACACTTCTTTTCGGGAGATTAATAAGATATGCCGGAACTCCACCAAATGTTTAACAGGCACCGCAAATACATATTTTACCTCCTCTCCATTTATGTCCTTGGCTGGGGCTTTACTTCCTATAAATCCATTTTTCTCGGATTGGTATTGGGGACATGCTTAAGTCTCTTCAATCATTGGCTGATGGTGAGAAGAACAGTGAAATTTGGCGATGCGGTATTAGAAGGAAAGAAAGTAAGGTCGCTAGGGACAGCCGCCCGAATGGCTTCAGCGGTGTTAGGCGTGATGATCGTATTGCGCTATCCGGAATTATTTCATCTCCTAGGCTTTATCTTTGGATTAATGACAGCTTATCTTGTCATTATGATAGATTACTTTTTTCATTATGTGAAATCAAATAAATAGCGGGGAAGAGAGGTGAATTTAATTGCATCATGAAGCTCCTTTATACGAGTTTATGGGCTTGACCTTCAACTTGGCAAACGTCCTGATGATCACGGTGGCATCCGCCATTGCATTCCTTATTGCGGTCGTGGGCACACGACAACTGGCCCTGCAACCGACTGGCATGCAAAACTTCATGGAGTGGGTCATGGACTTCGTCAAAGGCATCGTCAAGAGCAATATGGATTGGAAGACGGGTGGCCGCTTTCACATCCTTGGTCTTACTTTAATCATGTACATTTTCGTCGCAAATATGTTGGGACTTCCGTTTTCAGTCGTGATCGACGGGAAGGTTTGGTGGAAATCACCGACAGCGGATCCAGCCATCACACTGACGCTTTCATCCATGGTTGTTGTGCTGTCGCATTACTACGGCATAAAACTAAAGGGATTTGGCGAATATGGGAAGGATTTCTTCAGACCTATGTGGTTCTTAATCCCGCTAAAAATAATCGAGGAATTTGCAAATACCCTCACACTAGGTCTTCGTCTTTACGGTAACATCTACGCCGGGGAAGTATTGCTTGCATTGATTGCGGGCGGACTTGCTACAGGCGTTGGCGGTACAGTTGCAGCGATCGTTCCGATGATCGCATGGCAAGGGTTCTCTATTTTCGTAGGCGTAATCCAATCGTTCATTTTCTGTATGTTAACAATGGTTTATATGGCTCATAAAGTCAGCCAGGACCATTAATATATACCTGTTCATTCATTGAACAAAACATTTATAACCAAAATATTTTTTTATACATTTAAGGAGGAACTTTAGAATGGGTCTTATAGCAGCGGCAATTGCAGTTGGTCTTGCAGCAGTAGGTGCAGGAATTGGTAACGGTCTTATCGTAGGTCGTACAGTAGAAGGAATCGCGCGTCAACCAGAATTGCGCGGTACGCTTCAAACAACAATGTTCATCGGTATCGCGTTGGTAGAGGCATTGCCGATCATTGGTGTCGTTATCGCATTCATCGTATTGGGTCAATAATAACTATTGGTTTCAAGATGGCGAAGTTCGTCTAGGCGATTATCTTCGCCATTCCTTTATGTCCTAATTGTACTGAACACCACCAATTTAATAAAAAGAGATGAAAGTCTGTTAGTTAATCCGTGAATTTATCCGGACTGAATGAATTCGTTTGTCAACCGCGGCCACCGTCCGATGTGGGCAGGGCAGTGATTGATGCTGGCGACCTCAACAGTCTGTCAATTTCTTAATAAGATACAATCGATTCTTGAAGGGAGTGAATCGAGCATGTTAACACAAGCATTTGTCCTTGGAGAAGTTGAACATTTCAATGGTGGGGATATCCTCTTCCAATTGGTTATGTTCATCATCCTGTTAGCGTTGCTTAAGAAATATGCATGGGGTCCTTTGATGGGCATTATGAAACAACGTGAAGAGCACATTGCCAAAGAAATCGAAGCAGCAGAAATGAGCCGTGTCGAAGCCAACAGATTGTTGGATGAGACGCGCGCAGAGTTGAAGCAGGCTCGTGAAGAAGGGCATGCCATCATTGAAAATGCGAAGAAACAAGCTGATTTACAACGTGAAGATATGATTGCGGCCGCACGTGCAGAAGCTGTACGCCTGAAAGAGGCTGCGAAGCTGGAAATCGAAACACAAAAAGAACAAGCTGTTGCGACATTGCGTGAGCAGGTTGCTTCATTATCTGTCATGATCGCATCGAAAGTGATTGAAAAAGAACTGGATGCCAATGATCAAGAGCACTTGATCAGCCAGTATATTCAAGAGGCAGGAGACAGACGATGAGCAGCGAGGCAGTAGCAAAACGTTATGCATTGGCGCTGTTTCAGCTTGCCACTGAACAAAACCAGCTCGAATCGGTAGAAGAAGAGCTTCGCGTTGTGAAGAAAATCTTTCTTGAAAACCCTGGTTTCGGGCAGCTTTTAAAATCTCCGAGACTTCCTTTGCAAAAGAAGAAGGAGATGTTAAAAGAATCGTTCCAGGAAGCTTCACCATTTGTCATGAACACGCTGATGATCCTGACAGATCGCCATCGTGATGAGTATATCGTGCAAGTAGTCGATTCTTTCATCGGCTTGGCAAATGAACTCCGTGGAATTGCAGATGCAACGATTTATTCCATCCGTCCTCTTACTGAAGACGAAAAGGCTGCACTATCCACATCATTCGCACAAAAAGTCGGCAAAAAATCATTAAACATTCAAAATATCATCGATACGAACCTTTTAGGCGGAATCAAAGTTCAAATCGGCAACCGCATTTTTGACGGAAGCCTTCGAGGAAAACTTGATCGCTTAGAACGTGAATTAGTCGGATAACATTCTGAAATGAGGGGTGAAATTCATGAGCATTAAAGCTGAAGAAATCAGCGCACTGATAAAAAAGCAAATTGAGAACTATCAGTCAGAACTAAAAGTTAGCGATGTAGGTACAGTCATTCAAATTGGTGACGGTATCGCTCGTGCTCATGGCCTCGACAATGTCATGGCTGGAGAACTTTTGGAGTTTTCAAACGGTGTCATGGGTATGGCACAAAACCTTGAAGAAAGCAACGTAGGTATCGTAATCCTTGGACCTTACACAGACATTCGCGAAGGCGATGAGGTCCGCCGTACGGGACGCATCATGGAAGTTCCTGTCGGGGAAGAACTAATCGGCCGCGTTGTAAATCCTTTAGGTCAGCCTGTAGACGGTCTTGGCCCGATCAACACAACAAAAACACGTCCAATTGAAAGCCAAGCGCCTGGTGTAATGGATCGTAAATCCGTTCACGAGCCGCTTCAAACTGGTATCAAGGCGATTGACGCACTTGTGCCGATCGGCCGAGGACAACGTGAATTGATCATCGGTGACCGCCAAACAGGTAAAACATCTGTTGCCATCGATGCAATCTTGAACCAAGGCGATCAGGATATGATCTGTATCTATGTTGCCATCGGACAAAAAGAATCAACAGTCCGCAATGCTGTCGAAACACTTCGCAAGCATGGCGCGTTGGATTATACAATCGTTGTGACAGCTTCTGCTTCACAGCCTGCACCATTATTGTTCCTTGCTCCTTATGCAGGGGTAACAATGGGTGAAGAGTTCATGATCAATGGCAAGCACGTGCTTGTCGTATACGATGACTTGTCCAAGCAAGCATCTGCATACCGTGAACTTTCACTATTGCTTCGCCGTCCTCCAGGCCGTGAAGCATTCCCAGGTGACGTATTCTACTTGCATTCCCGTTTATTAGAGCGCGCTGCTAAGCTCAGCGACGCAAAAGGTGCAGGTTCAATCACGGCGCTTCCATTCGTTGAGACTCAAGCTGGGGATATCTCCGCTTACATCCCGACGAACGTCATTTCCATCACGGATGGCCAGATCTTCTTGCAATCTGATTTATTCTTCTCCGGTGTACGTCCAGCGATCAACGCAGGCCTTTCCGTATCCCGTGTAGGAGGATCCGCACAAATCAGTGCCATGAAGAAGGTTGCGGGTACACTTCGTCTTGACCTTGCTTCTTATCGTGAATTGGAAGCATTCGCTCAATTCGGATCCGATCTTGATAAAGCGACTCAAGCAAAACTGAACCGCGGTGCGCGTACAGTTGAAGTCCTAAAGCAAGATCTGAACAAACCGCTTAAAGTAGAAAAACAAGTTATGATCCTTTACGCATTGACTCGCGGTCATTTAGATGACATCGCGGTTGAAGATATCCGTCGTTTCGAAAATGAATTCTTAAGTTGGTTAGACCACAACCATACGGAAGTGCTAGACCACATTCGCACGACAGGCAAGCTTGCTGAAGATGAAGCAATGGCTGCTGCAATCAGCGAATTCAAAAAGACTTTTGCTTAAAAAAGACTTTGGTCTAATATCTTTCAAACAAGGGTGGTGAGAACCAATGGCATCATTACGCGACATTAAAAATCGTATTACTTCTACGAAGAAAACGAGTCAAATCACCAAAGCGATGGAAATGGTATCTGCTGCGAAATTGAACCGTGCAGAAATGAATGCGAAGTCATTTGTTCCTTACATGGAAAAAATTCAAGAAGTGGTAGCTTCCGTTGCATTGGGCAGTAGAGGTGTGACGCATGAGATGCTAGTCTCCCGCCCCGTGAAAAAAACCGGCTATTTGGTCATCACATCTGACCGTGGTTTAGCGGGGGCTTTCAACAGCAGCATTCTGCGTGCCGTGAATAATACTATTCGCGAACGTCACAACTCAAAAGATGAATATGCCATCATTGCAATCGGCCGTATGGGAAGAGATTTCTTCCGCAAACGCGATATGAATGTCGTCCTGGATATCACTGGTCTTCCGGATCAGCCATCCTTCACGGACATTCAGGAAATTGCAAGAAAAGCAGTCAATCTTTATGCCGATGGGACATTTGATGAGTTGCACATGTATTACAATCATCACGTCAGCGCAATCCAACAGGACGTAACAGCAAAAAAATTGCTGCCATTGTCTGAAATCAATTCAAGCTTGCCATTTACATCCTATGAATTTGAACCGTCTCCAGAAGAAATTTTGGATGTCTTGCTTCCGCAATATGCTGAAAGCTTGATCTACGGGGCATTGCTGGATAGTAAAGCAAGTGAGCATGGTGCTCGTATGACAGCCATGAAAAATGCGACTGACAATGCAAAAGACCTTATCAATAACCTTACACTTTCATATAACCGCGCACGCCAAGCAGCGATTACCCAAGAGATAACGGAAATCGTGGGCGGAGCAGCGGCTCTGGAATAGAAATAAAAAAGGAATGTCGGCGGCTTGAACGCAATGAAGCCGCTTGATCACTCCTTCAATAGACAAACAATGTCTCTAATAGCTGGTTAGGAGGGAAAAAGATGAACAAAGGACGCGTTCTTCAAGTTATGGGTCCGGTTGTTGACGTAAAGTTCGAAAGCGGCCATCTTCCAGCGATCTATAACGCGTTAAAGATTGAACATAATGGACAATCTGAAACAGATGCAGCAATCGATCTTACGTTGGAAGTTGCAATTCATCTTGGCGATGATACAGTTCGTACAATTGCCATGTCATCTACAGACGGATTGACTCGTGGGGTAGAAGTAATCGATACAGGTTCTTCTATTTCTGTACCAGTAGGTGACGTGACACTTGGACGTGTATTCAACGTACTAGGTAAAGCAATCGACCTTAAAGAAGATGTAGCAGCAGAAGCTCGTCGTGATTCCATTCACAGACAAGCTCCAAAATATGAACAGCTTTCTACTGAAGTTGAAATTCTTGAAACTGGAATCAAGGTTGTAGACTTGCTTGCCCCTTACATCAAAGGTGGTAAAATCGGCCTCTTCGGTGGTGCCGGTGTAGGTAAAACCGTTCTTATCCAGGAATTGATCAACAATATCGCACAAGAGCACGGCGGTATCTCTGTATTTGCCGGTGTTGGTGAGCGTACGCGTGAAGGTAATGACCTTTACCATGAAATGAGCGATTCAGGCGTTATCGGAAAAACAGCGATGGTATTCGGCCAGATGAACGAGCCTCCTGGTGCACGTATGCGTGTTGCCTTGACTGGTTTGACAATGGCAGAATACTTCCGTGATGAGCAAGGACAGGACGTTCTGTTCTTCATCGATAACATCTTCCGTTTCACACAAGCAGGTTCAGAGGTTTCTGCCCTATTAGGCCGTATGCCATCTGCGGTTGGTTACCAGCCTACACTTGCTACTGAAATGGGTCTATTGCAAGAGCGTATCACATCTACAAATGTTGGATCTGTTACATCGATCCAAGCTGTATACGTCCCTGCCGATGACTATACGGATCCGGCTCCTGCAACAACTTTCGCTCACTTGGATGCGACAACGAACCTTGAGCGTAAATTGACAGAAATGGGTATCTACCCAGCCGTGGATCCATTGGCATCCACATCTCGCGCACTTTCTCCTGAAATCGTCGGAGAAGAGCATTATTCCGTTGCACGTCAAGTACAACAAACATTGCAGCGTTATAAAGAATTGCAGGATATCATCGCGATCCTAGGTATGGATGAGCTTTCCGACGAAGATAAGCTTGTCGTACAACGTGCCCGTCGTGTACAGTTCTTCTTATCTCAAAACTTCCACGTAGCTGAACAGTTCACTGGTCAAAAAGGATCTTACGTGCCTGTAAAAGAAACAATCAAAGGCTTCAAAGATATCCTTGATGGCAAGTACGATCATCTTCCAGAGGATGCCTTCCGTCTAGTTGGCCAAATCGAAGACGTGATCGAAGCTGCGAAAAAGATGGGTGTAGAAGTATAAAATAGGGACCAGGAGGGTGAAAAATGAAGACCATTAAAGTCAGTATCGTTACTCCCGATGGCCCAGTGTATGAATCCGATGTGGAAATGGTAAGTACTAAGGCTCAAAGTGGTGAGCTTGGAGTGTTACCAGGACACATTCCAATGGTCGCTCCATTACAGATCGGTGCTGTCCGCTTGAAAAAAGCAGGCAAAACTGAGTTAGTAGCAGTAAGCGGAGGCTTCTTAGAAGTTCGCCCGACACAAGTAACGATTTTAGCTCAAACGGCAGAAGCAGCTGAAAGCATTGACGTTGAACGTGCCCGGGAAGCAAAAGCCCGTGCCGAACAGCGCCTTCAAGGCAATCAGGCTGACGTCGATGTCAAACGTGCAGAGCTTGCCCTTAGACGCTCTGTCAACCGCATCAACGTATTCGAACACCGTATTTAATAGGATTGAAACCCCCGCTCTGATTGGAGCGGGGGTTTTTTTGTATGCGCCGTGACTGGATTGGATTGGTGCGTCTGGAACGGCGAGCGAAAATTGTCGATGCGTGTCAGTTGGCCGATATCTGGCCTGATTAGACCGATATATTCAACAAATCGGCTCGATAAAGGATATTTTTACAAATAATAAAGTGGAATGCGGATCGCATTCCACTTTACCTTCTATTCCTCTGCAGCCCCTTCACGTTCCAGGCGGCGGTTCCTTAACATTTGGTACATTTTTTCAGCATGCTTCATTAGTGAATAATATTGCTGCTCTAAATGGCGTTCGTTGTCACCTTTCATTTCTTCGGTAACCGGCAAGCTCTCCTTTGGCGAAAAACTACTCATCATTGTGCTCACGTCCTCCTCTTCCACAGCAGGCTCTTTATTAAATCTTGATTGGGCTTTTCTCCTCATTCTTGCGCGTAAAATATTTTCCTCCATAACGAATGGTTTTTCAAACCAATACTTTTCATTCGAATCAAGAGAACCTTCTGACCTAACTTTAATATCATTTTCTTCTAAGCTATTTATATTCTCTTTATCATATAGTTGGACTGGAGGCAGTGGCTCGATTATTGTATCTTCTGTTGCAGTATGAGGGTCTACTTCATTTAATGTTCCAGAGTCTTTCGATTTTTCAACAGCAGTCTCTGAAGGTACCATACCTTCTTGGTCCTCACCAAGTACATTTTGATTAACGAGGTCAGTGACTGCTTTATCTAAATGGATTTTATAATTTGCTATTTCTAAGATAGGAGAGAGATATTCCTTCTCCTCATCATCCAAATATTCAATCAGGTGAGCTGAATCCAGTGTACTCTTTAAATCCACATGATTTTCTTCAAGGTCCGGATAAAGAACATTATCACTGAAAATCTCTTCTTCATCACTGATTTCAGTTGTATTTTCAACGATGAAAGCAGACTCATCATCGACGGAATCTTCAGCTTCCACAAACTCACTCACGTTTACAGAAGAAGGTGTTTCCATATCCGTTTCATCGGCTTCATCCACTTCAAAGTCCGTTTCCTCAACTGCTGTCTCCACTTCTTCTTCTCTACTTTCAAACACTTCTTCTACAGACTCGATGAACTCCTCATCATCCGTGACTGCATCCTCGATCGGTTCCTCAGCTTCCACCAAATCCTCCTCATATGCATCAGGAGTGGGGGATC